>CAZYJP010000066.1:0-9009 GCA_964647795.1 uncultured Thermodesulfobacteriota bacterium | reverse complement strand
CCCGACCTCGAGGAGGGCCACCACCTGCCCCGCGGTCACGACCTGACCCTCCGAGACCCGCCGCTCGGCCACCCGGCCGGGGATCCGGAAGCTCGCCTCCGCGCCGGTCACCTCGATGTTGCCGGAGACGAGCAGGGTGCCGGGGCTGGAAGAAGGGCGAAACCGGAGGTAGACGGCGACACCGGCGAGCAGTACCGCGAGGATCAGGACTGCGGCGAGGACCCGTTTCATGGTTCACCTCTGGCAAACGAGGCCCCCCTTCCGCGGACCGTCGAGGCCGCGAAGGGGGGCGGTGCGCTGGGCTCAGTGGCCGCTGTGGTGGGCGGCACCGGCCTTGATCAGACCGTGAAGTCCTTCCACGTAGTGGGTGAACTCCACGTAGGACGCGACGAACTCCCGCCCCGCGTCCATGCTGCTCTCCGCGTGCTTCTGCTTCTCCAGAGTGTCCGCGAACCGCTCCCGGATGCCCTTGGTCATGGCGTTGGCGAGCACGTCGGCAAGTTTGTCGGCGGAGCCGCTCTCCAGGGCCTTGTCCGCCAGGGCAACCGCCGGGTCGATGGCCGCGCCGGACTTGAGGCCCGTGTAGGGCGCCCCTTCCCCGGCGCGGTGGATGCGGACCAGGGTCTCGAAGAAGTACAGGTCGGCGAGCTCCTTCTCCGCAGGCCCCTTGGCTCGGACCGCGAGGGTCCTCTGGAACGCTGTCTTGATCTCCCCTTCCTCCTCCGGGCGCACCCCCTTGAGCACAGGCGTCACGTCACCCTTCTCCAGGGCCGTCCGCGCCGTCCCCACCACCGGACCGTCCAGGGTGTCGCAGTGGGCGCCCGCCACGGCGGGCACGAAGAGGGCGAGGCCCACCGCGGCCGCCCCAGCCAGATGCAGAAAGCGGATCTTCATCGGGTTTCTCATGGCGTCTCTCCTTCGTTGCCGCGCGGAGCGGCGGGTTGTGGGTCAGGACGAGTCCCGCACCTCGACTCCGGAGCGAAAGATCTCCCAAGCCCGTTGGGTGTGCTTCGTGACGTCGAACTGCCCGTCGCTCAGGTGCCAGAGGATGGCCGACGGCTGCACGAGTCCCAGGAACAGGACCGACAGGGTGCCGGGGTCGAGCTCGGGGCGAATGCGCCCGGCCTCCTGGCCGCGCCGGACGACCTCGGCGAGGCGGCCCAGATAACCAGTCACCACCTCGTAGACCTGCGCCTTGCGGCCGGGGCGGCTGGCGTAGAGCTCCTCCGAGAACACCACCCGCGGAATGCCCACGTTGTTCCGGATGAGCTGGATATGACGGACCAGGATGCGGCGCAGGCAGTCCAGGGGGTCGTCCGACTCGGTGCACGCCTCCCGGACATTTCGCAGGAGCCTCTCCCGGATTAGCTCCAGGACCGCGTCGATCACCTCTCCCTTGCCCTCGAAGTGCCGATAGATCGCAGAGGGGACCAACCCCACGCGCCGTGCCACGGCCGCCACGCTGAACCCTCCGAGACCCCGCTCCGAGATCAGCGCCAGGGCAGCCTCGGCGATCTGTTCCCGCCTCACCTGCGTGCCGAGCCGTTGCTCGCCCATGGACACCTCCGATGTGAATGTGTCGTCACAATACAGCGCGCAGGGTACTTCACCATTGACGGACGTCAAGAAACGCGCGAGACCGATACGGAAGTCCTCAACATGGGAACACCTGTATGCATTCCCATCTCGAATGCCGGCCGTGCGGACCCGCGCAGCAAGCGCACTCCCGGGCCCGCTTGAAAAACGTTCGGGAAGCGAATTGATTATCACTTGAGAAGAGAAAACGCCGAGTTGTGCGAGACCACCGCGGCGCTGCCGGGAGAGGAGGGAGAGGAGAGGAGAGGACGGGGCCTTGGAACAGACTTTCCGATCAGAACGACGCCTCTACCTGAAGGGCCCTAGCCAGGAGGCGCCGGTAGCGGGCGCGGGGGACCTCCACGGCGCCGAACCGGGCCAGGTGCGGCGTCACGAACTGGGCGTCGAGCAGGGCAAATCCGCCCCTCCGCAGGCGCTCCACCAGGCATACTAGGGCCACCTTGCTCGCGTCGGTGCGGCGGCTGAACATGCTCTCCCCGGCGAAGAGGCCCCGGATCGCCACCCCGTACACCCCCCCCACCAGCTCCCCTTCCGCCCAGGTCTCCACGCTGTGGGCCAGTCCGGCCTCGTGGAGGACCGTGTAGGCGTCCACGAGCTCGGGAGAGATCCAGGTTCCCTCCCGCCCCGGCGCCGGTGCCCCACACGCCTCCATCACCTCCCGGAAGGCCGTGTCCACCCGCACCTCGAAGCGGCCCCGGCGCAGGGTGCGGGCGAGCCGCCGGGGAACGTGGAAAGCCTCCAGGGGAAAGATCCCCCGGGGGTCCGGGTCGTACCAGAGAACCCGCCCCCGGTCGTCGGCCATGGGGAAGTAGCCGCGGCAGTAGGCGGAGACCAGGAGCTCCGGGGTCAGGGGTGGGGAGGAACGGCGGTCGGACATGGGCGGCAGACATCCTGGCAGGTCGCAGGGGAGGATGGGAAACGGGCCTTCAAGAACGTGGGGCAACCCACCTGCGTCGGAACGCCGCACCCCACTCGACGGGCCCGACACGGTCGGGTGGGCGGGTCTCTCAATGCGGGCGTCAGGCCGGAGACGTTGGCCAGCGCCCGCAGTGCGGAGCTCGCCACCGTGAGGAGACGCTCTAGTTCCACTCCCCCACGACGTAGAGCGCCACCGCGAGGAAGTGGAGCACGCTCCCCGCGAGCACGAACAGGTGCCAGACCGCGTGCATGTATGGAATCCGCTTGAGCCCGTAGAAGACCGCCCCCACCGTGTACGCAAGCCCCCCCGCCAGCAGCAGCCGCACCCCCCCCGCGGGAAGGCGCTCCACCAGGGGGCCGGCGGCCACCACGATCACCCACCCCATGGCCAGGTACAGAACGATCGACAGCCACTTTCGCCGGCTCCTCCACCGCGTCTCCCGGGCGATCCCCACCCCGGCCAGACCCCACACGACGCCGAAGAGGGTCCAGCCCCAGGCCCCTCGGAGGGTCACGAGGGTAAAGGGGGTGTAGGTGCCGGCGATCAGCAGGTAGATCGACGAGTGGTCCAGGGTCCTGGCCGCCTTGCGCCAGGAGGAAGACCGGGCGCTGTGGTAGAGAGTGGACCCGAGGTAGAGGAGGAACAGGGTTGCGCCGTATACCGCCGCGCTCGCCACCTTCCACGGATCCCCGCTGCGAACCGCCGCAGGCAGGAGGGCCGTCAGGCCGGCCACGCTGAGGACGGCCCCCAGGCCGTGGGTGGCCACGTGCAGGAGCTCTTCCGCGGTGCTGTACGGGTGGGAGCCCCCCCTCTCCACGGGTCACCCTTCCCGGCCAGGCAGGGGCACGTACTCCTTCCCGAACTCGCCCACGTACCGGGCCCGGGGTCGGAAGATCCGGTTGTTCTCGAGGTATTCGAGAATCCGTGCGGTCCACCCCGCCACTCGGCTCACCGCGAAGATGGGGGTGAACATCTCGGTCTGGATGCCAAGCGCCCGGTAGACGAGGCCCGAGTAGAAGTCCACGTTGGGGAAGATCTGCTTGCTCCGACCCAGGCGCTCCACCATGTGGGTCTCCAACTCGCGGGCCACCCCGAACAGCTCCCGCGTCTCCCCGTTCCCCTCCGCCAGGAACTCCGCCAGGGGGCCGAGCACCCGGGCGCGCGGGTCGTAGGCCTTGTAGACCCGGTGGCCGAAGCCGGGGATCTTTCGTTTTGCGGCCGCAGCCCTGTCCAGCCATGCCCCCACATCGCCCTCCCGCCGGACCTCCCCGAGGGTGTGGACCACCTGCTCGTTGGCCCCGCCGTGCAGGGGCCCGTTGAGGGCCGCGATGCCCGAGCCCACGGAGAAGTAGAAGTCCGAGAGGGTCGAGGCCACCACCATGGCCGCGAAGGTGCTGGCGTTCATGCCGTGGTCGGCGTGGAGGATGAGGGCCACGTCCATCACCTTCTCCTCTATGGGACTCGGCCTCCGGCCGGTCATCATGTAGAGGAAGTTCGCGGCGTGGCCGAGCTCGGGGTCCGGCTCGATGGGCAGACGCCCCCGGTGGACCCGGGCGATGGCGGCGGCAAGGGTCGAGAGGCCCGCGATCAGGTGGTAGCACGCCCCGAGTCCCGAGCCCTCGTCACCGTTCTTTGCCGGTTTGGGCCCCGGCTTCCGGCGCCGTTTGAATTCGTAGATGGCGTGCTTGTGCCCCTGGGGCGCGGTCTCCATCGGGATGGAGTCTTCGTCGGCGCCGATGACGTTCATTCCCGCGGGGTGCCACTCCTTCTCGTCCATGTGCGTCAGTTCCTGGCGCATCATGTTCACCCCCAGCCGCAGGCCGGCCATGGTGCTCATTCGTTCGACGGGAAACCCCAGGACCACCCGCAGGGTGGAGTGCAGTCGACGGTACTCGGCCAGGGTCTCCCGAAATTCGGCGTACTGCGAGGCGCTGGGGAGCTTGCCGTGGAGCAGGAGGTAGCACACCTCCTCGAAGTTGGAGTGGGCGCACAGGTCGAAGACGTCGTAGCCGCGATAGATGAGCCAGCCCTTGGCGCCGTTGACATACCCCACCTTGCTCTCGCACGCGATGGCCCCCTCCAGGCCAGGCCCCACGGTGCATGAGATGGGCCAGTCCGCAGGCTTGGTGAGCTCGGGCTCGGGCTCGTCACTGGTCTCCCGCCGGGCCTTCCGGGCCGCAGCCAGGATGAGGGACTCGATTGCCTTCACGCTCTGGGACAAGGACACTCCTCCTCGCTCGGGGCCCCACCTCTCGGCAGGCCGTGCTCAGGGGCTCGGGAACAGGCGGAGGAAGACGTCCCCCGCCGGGCACGGTTCTCCTCTCGGACCCTTGGGGGCGCAAGCTCGAGCCTGGGGCAGACGGAAGGCCTGCCGGCGAGAAGTACCCGGAAAAGGAGCGGGGAGTCAAGCCGGTGGGCAACGTTTCGGGGCGGGTCCCCTTGGTGGTACCGTGTGCTCTCACCTGCACCACCTTCGCTGGAGGAGCCGCAATGAAGAGCCTCAGGGAAACCGAGACGGAGAAGAACCTGCTCACCGCGTTTGCGGGCGAGTCCCAGGCCCGCAACCGGTACACCTATTTCGCCGGCCAGGCCAGGAAAGACGGCTTCGTCCAGATCGCCTCCATCTTCGAGGAGACTGCCGATCAGGAAAAGGAGCACGCCAAGCGCTTCTTCAAGTTTCTGGAGGGGGGGGACGCGGAGGTGATGGCGGCCTTTCCTGCGGGGAGGATTGGCACCACCGCAGAGAACCTCCTCGCCGCCGCCGCGGGGGAGCGCCACGAGCACACCGATCTCTACCCGGGTTTCGCACGGGTGGCCCGGGACGAGGGCTTCGAGGCGATAGCCAGGGCGTTCGACGCGGTCTCGGTGGCCGAGCGCCAGCACGAGAAGCGCTATCGGGCCCTCGCCGCCAACATCGAGGGCGGCCGGGTCTTCCGGCGGCACGAAGCCGTGACCTGGCGCTGCCGCAACTGCGGCTACCTCCACGAGGGGGCCGAGGCGCCGGACACCTGTGCCGCCTGCGTGCATCCCAGGGCCCACTTCGAGCTGCTCGGGGAGAACTACTGACCACCGCATCCTCCGAAGGCCCCGCGAGGGGCCTTCGGAGGACGTTGGCCCCGGGCTACGGCCCCAGGGCTCTCCGGTTCTGCTCGGCCAGCGCGCCCCCAACAGGGTAGAAGCCTTGTTCCTCCGCGATTTTCTGGCCCGCCGGGGAGAGGGCGAAGGAGAGAAAGCGGGCCACGTCGCCCGTGGGCTTGCCGTTGGTGTACTGGAGGAGCGGGCGCGAGAGGGGGTAGGTGCCGGAGTTGACGGCGGCACGGTCCAGGGGGCTCACGGCCGTTCCTCCGGCGGCGGGGAGCACGCCCAGAGCCCGAATGCCCGACAGGACCTTTCCGCCCTCCCCAAGGATGTACCCGATGCCCACGTACCCGGCCGCCGAGGGGTCCTTGCGCACGGCTTCCACGATCTGGGCGCTCCCGTTCATGTGGTTCATGGAGGTCGCGTAGTCCTGGTTGCCGAGCACGTGCTCCTGGAAGAAGACGTAGGTGCCCGAGTTGGACTGGCGGCCGTAGAGGGTGACCGGCGCGTCGCTGCCCCCCAGGGCCTTCCAGTTGGCCACCTCGCCTCGGAAGAGCCGCCCGATGTCCGCGACCGTCAGGGCCTGGACCGGGTTGGCTGCGTTGACGATGACGCACAGGCCGTCCACTGCCACGGCGAACTCCACCGGCTCGACGCCTCGGGCGCGGGCGAGCTCGATTTCCCTGGGCCGGATCTCCCGGGAGGAGTTCGCCAGATCGGTCTTCCCGTCGATCAGGGCCGCGATGCCCGTGCCCGAGCCTCCCCCGGTGACCGCTGCAAACACTCCGGTCTCCTCCAGGAACGCCTCGGACCAGGACTGGACCAGGTTCACCAGGGTGTCGGACCCCTTCACCTGGAGCATCTTCTGCCGCTGCGCCTCGCTCGGGGCGGCATGGAGCGCGACGGCCAGCGCGGCGCAAAGGGCCAGGGTCAGGATTCTGCCTCTCATGGGTGCTCTCCTCTCGGTGCGTGCCGCATGGCGGCACTGGTCCTCCACAAGCGGAGCCAGCATACGGTGCTCTTGTTACGGGACGATGACGAAGCGTTGACGCCTGTGTGAAGGCTTGGGGCGTAGGACCGGCGGGAGTCCCGCCGGGGCGGGATTTCACACGCCCGCAATCGGGCGGTAACATGCCCGTAACATCGGCGCCGTACCCTGCACCCTCCCGCAACCGGAGCGCCGGAGCCAGGCCGCCGTGCAGACGTCCACACCCCACTCATCCGCAAGACCCGATCCAACCTCCCGGGCTCCGCGGGCCCCCGCGAGGCACAAGCCCCGATCCCGGTGGGGGGAGCGCACCGTGGAGCTCGTCCTGGCGGGCTGCGGGTACGGGTCCGTGGCGGTGCTGGGGGGCATCTTCGCCCTCCTCCTGTGGAAGGGGGCCCAGGCGTTTCGCGAGATCCCGCTCGCCCAGTTCCTCACCTCGGCCCGCTGGGACCCCACGAGCCCGGTGGAGGCGGGGTACGGCATCCTGTCCATGGTGGCCTCCACCGCGCTCGTGACCCTGGGGGCCATGGCTGTCACCGTGCCGGTGGGCATCGGGGTCGCCGCCTATCTGGCGGAGTTTGCGCGGCCGCGGGTGCGCGAGGTCTTGAAGCCCGCCGTGGAGATCCTGGCCAGCATCCCGAGCGTCGTGGTGGGCTTCATCGGGATCGTGGTGGTGGGGCCGTGGATCGCCCGGACCTTCGGGCTTCCCAACGGGCTCACCGCGCTCAACGGGTCACTGCTCTTGGCGGTGATGGCTCTGCCCACGGCGGTGAGCCTCTCGGAGGACGCGCTTCGCAGCGTACCCCGGGATCACCGCTTGGCGAGCCTGGCCCTGGGGGCCAACCCCTGGGAGACCCTGGTGAAGGTCACCCTGCCTGCGGCGGCCCCGGGGATCCTCGCAGCCATGATGCTGGCCATGGGCCGGGCCATCGGCGAGACCATGACCGTGCTCATGGCCACGGGCAACGCGCCGGCGCTCCCCGACGGCTTTCTCTCGGCGGTGCGCACCATGACCGCCACCATCGCCATCGAGCTCGGGGAGGTCCCCCGGGGCACGTCCCACTACTTCGCCCTCTTTGCCGTGGGCTTCGCTCTCTTCTGCATCTCGTTCACCGTGAACTGGGTCGCGGACCGGGTGCTCCACCGCTATCAGGAGGGCCGGCGGTGAAGCGCCTCTGGTCGGCGGTGGGCCGCTCCTACCTGGTGCTCTGCACCCTGGCCACGGTGGCGGTGCTCCTGGGGTTCCTGGGACACATCGCCCTCCAGGGCTGGGAGGTCCTGGGGTGGGAGTTCCTGACCGCGCCGCCCCGCAAGGGCATGACCGAGGGGGGCATCTTCCCGGCCATCGCGGGCACCGCGATGGTGAGCCTGCTCACGGTGGTCTTCGCCCTGCCCCTGGGGGTGGGCGCCGCTGTGTACCTGAACGAGTACGCCCGGGACGCCAGGGCCACCCGGCTCATCCGGCTCGCCATCCGAAACCTCTCGGGGGTGCCGAGCGTGGTGTACGGCCTCTTCGGCGTCGTGCTCTTCGTGGATCTGCTGGGCCTGGGGACGAGCCTGCTCTCCGCGGGCCTCACCTTGGGCCTCCTGACGCTCCCGTGGATCATCACCGCGAGCGAGGAGGCGCTGCGCGGCGTGCCCCAGAGCTACCGCGACGGCGCCCTGGCCCTCGGGGCCACCCGCTGGCAGGCGGTGCGCAGCGTGGTGCTCCCCCCCGCGATGCCCGGCATCCTCACCGGGGCGATCCTGGGGCTGAGCCGCGCCGCGGGAGAGACGGCGCCCATCCTCTTCACCGGGGTGGCCTTCTACCTCCCCTTCGTGCCCCACTCCCTCTCGGACCAGTTCATGGCCCTGCCCTACCACCTCTACATCCTCTCCACCCAGCACCATGCCATCGAGAAGGTGCGGCCCCTGGCCTACGGGACGGCCCTCGTGCTTGTCGGGCTGGTATTCACCCTGAACCTCGGGGCGTTCGCGGTGCGGAGCCGGATGCGCCGAAGACTGGAGAGCGCCCGCTAGATGGAAGCCACCCGCATCGCGTGCAAGGGGGTCGGGGTCTGGTACGGCCGGACCCAGGCCCTCGACGACATCCACCTGGACATCCCCGCCAACCGGGTCACCGCCCTCATCGGGCCCTCGGGGTGCGGCAAGAGCACGTTCCTGCGGTGCTTGAACCGGATGAACGAGCTGATCCCCGGCACCCGGACGGAAGGCCAGATCCTCCTGGACGACGAAGACATCCTCCGGCCCCCCACCGACGTGGTGGACCTGCGCCGCCGGGTGGGCATGGTGTTCCAGCGCTGGAACCCCTTCCCCAAGTCGGTCTTCGACAACGTGGCCTACGGGCCCCGCATCCACGGGGTCAAGGGCAAGGCCCGCCTCGCCGAGCTGGTGGAGAGCGCCCTCAAGATGGCCTCCCTGTGGGACG
>CAZYJP010000065.1:0-9013 GCA_964647795.1 uncultured Thermodesulfobacteriota bacterium | reverse complement strand
TCGGCGTTCCACGCCCTGGACCTGGCCGACCATCTCCTGGGGTCCGGGGGGTTCTCGTCGCGCCTGGTCCGGGAGGTGCGGTCCGATCGCGGCCTGGCCTACAGCGTGGGGAGCTTCTACCAGGCCCTGCCCGGGTTCGGCGTCCTCGGGGTCCATGCCGCCACGCGCGTCGAGGCGCTGGGGGAGGTCGTGGGCCTCCTCCGGACCCTGCTCCGGGAGACCGCGGCGGACGGGTTTCCCGAGGAAGACGTCGCCCGAGCCCGGGAGGCCCTCGTGAACCGCCACGTCTTCCGCTACGAGGACCCGGCCAGCACCGTGCGGGAGCGGCTCGGGCTTCTCCTGGACGGACTCCCGGCGGAGCTGCCGGCCCGATACCCCGACGGCGTGCAGGCCGTGGGCTCGTTGGAGGCGAGCGCCGCCGCGGGCGCCTTCGACCTGGAGGCCGGCGTGCTCGTGGTGGTGGGCGACGTGGACCCGACGGATCCCCAATGGGAGGGCCGGGGCCCGGGCCCGGTGCAGGTGGTGACCTCTCCGTGACGCCGCCCCCCTTTCGCGGGGCTTGAGGCCCGCGGCAAAGGGGAGGTTCGGAGCATCGAGGGGTGGTGTGCCCTCCGTTCCCCGCCCCGGCCGCCGTCTTCGGTCCTCTGCCCGCGCCCTTGGTCTCTTCCCCGTGCGGCAGACCCCATGCCCCATGCCTAGAACAGAGAGCGGCGGCCCCGAAGGGCCGCCGCTCGGCTACTGCGCTCGAAAGGGGGGTGCCGGGCTACACGCCGGGCTCCTCCACGTCGAGGCGGATGGGGGACTTCTCGCTGTAGACCATCTGGATGTCCTCGCGGAGCGACTCCACCTCGCCGAAGTGGGTGGAGAACTCCATCTTGTAGGCCAGGAGCCACATCATGTAGACGCCCAGGAGCCACCAGACGATCTGCCACAGCCACAGGGGCGCCATGCCGAAGGGCCAGTTGCTGGGGTCGGCCGCGTTCCAGAAGAAGAAGTTGTTGCCGAGCACCGCGCCGGGGCCGATCGCGAAGAAGAACCACCCGATGGTGACGATCCACGCCCAGGGGCGGAGCTTTTCCTTCTCGGGCGGGAGCCGGGTGAGGGATCGGATCCAGGTGTGGTAGCTCATGCGCCGGTCGTACTCCTTCTTGTCGGGCTGGGTGATCGCGCTGACGATCACGGCCACCCCGATGTTGAAGAAGACGCCCCAGCCGGCGCAGTGGATGGTGAGGGGGTAGTGGCCGAACCCGAGGGAGTCTCGGAAGGCCTTGAACCACGCCCACCCGAAGGGGTAGGTGATGGTCACGGCGATGAGGCCCGCCACGAGGCCCCAGGTGACGCCCTGGCGGGTGAGCCAGGGGAAGTAGAGGGCACCCGCGAGCGGGATCCACATCATGGTGCCGTAGGAGACCGCGAGGCCGCCGAGCATGACCAGGGCGTCGGTGGAGAAGGTCGCCACGAGGAGCGCCATGATCGTCACGCCCGCCACCCAGAGCCGGCCCATGACCTTCTGCTGGCTGGCCGTGGCGTTGGGGTTGATGTAGCGCAGGTAGATGTCGCGGGTGATCATGCCCGCGGCGGTGGACATGTAGGCCGAGCCCGTGGACTGCATGGCCGCCAGGGCGCACACGGCGAGCACCCCGACGAGCACGGGCCAGGCCTGCGCCAGGAGGTCGATGAGGGCCGGGACGAGGTTTTCCTGCGCCGGGGGCTGCAAGAGCTCGGGGGCGAAGATGCCCTGCTTGATCAGCACCCAGCCGCCCAGGCCCTGGAGGGCCGTGAAGACGAACAGGCAAAGGCCCACGCCAAACGAGCTCGCCCACACCTGCTGGGGAGCGAAGGGCCGGGGGTTGGTGTTGGAAAACCCCCACATGGTGAAGGCCGGGGAGGACTGGATGCCCATGAGCGCCCACATGTAGGTGAGGATGAAGACGCCGGTCCAGATGCCGCCCTGGGCCTGGGCGGCGGACGGCACCCACTGGATCACCCCCGGGATGGCCACCAGGAGGTGGTTGCCTGCGGTGGAGAGGATCGGCGCACCGTAGATGTTGGTGCCCCGGGCGATGTCCTCGACGATCATGGCGTTGAAGATCGAGGTGAACTCGCCCCAGCCGCCGACCTTGACGATGGCGATGATGCCGAGCGCGACGATGCCGCCCATGAGGAGGATGCACTGGGCCGTGTCCACGTAGGCCACGGAGCGCAGCCCGCCCAGGGCCACGTAGACCATCACCACCAGCGAGAGCGCCCACATGCCGAACTCGGTGGGCACCAGGCCGTGGGTCAGGATGTTGAAGAGCACGCCCGAGGCGCGAAGCTGGAGGCCGAGGTACGGGACCGAGAAGAACAGGGCCACGACGACCGTGAGCGCCCGCATGGCTTCGCTGCCGTAGTAGTCGGCGTACATCTCGCCCGGCGTGATGTAGCCGTAGCGCTTGCCCATCATCCAGATGCGCTTGAGGAACATGGTGCCCGTGAAGGGGATGGTGATGACGTAGAACGACGCGAATGCGTACTGGAGCCCCTCGCGCCAGACGAGGGCGGGGTGGCCGACGAAGGTCCAGCCGGAGAACGACGTGGCGGTGGCCGCGAGGACGAAGACCCACATGGGGATCTGGCGGCCGGCGATGAAGTAGTCCGAGGCGGTCTTGGCCTTGAAATAGCCCTTGACGCCCCAGAACAGGCAGTAGGCCCAGTAGATGGCCACGAAGACGAACAACCAGAGTACGCTCTGTTCCATGGGTGGCTTGCCTCCTCAAACATCGGTTGCCAACGGGTGCGGCGCGACAGTCTTTTCCCCTTTCTCCCCTGCGCCCAGGGGGATGCGTGCGTGTTTCGTCTTATTGAATATGGCCCGTCTGCGCCGAAACGATATAAAAGGATACAGCAGTACACGCAGACGGAAGTACGCGGAGTCTAGAACGCCGTCTCGCTCCCGTCAAGCGAGATTTTCTTGGGTTCTGGGCACCCCCCTGCCCCCGTCCCCCCGCCCCAGCGGTTGGTCAGCGGGAGGCTGGAAGGCTGGGAGCCCGCCCTCGGCCCTGTGCCCTCGGTCGTCGGCCCTCGGTCCCAGACCCCATGCCCCATGCCTAGAACAGAGAGCGGCGGCCCCGAAGGGCCGCCGCTCGGCTACTGCGCTCGAAAGGGGGGTGCCGGGCTACACGCCGGGCTCCTCCACGTCGAGGCGGATGGGGGACTTCTCGCTGTAGACCATCTGGATGTCCTCGCGGAGCGACTCCACCTCGCCGAAGTGGGTGGAGAACTCCATCTTGTAGGCCAGGAGCCACATCATGTAGACGCCCAGGAGCCACCAGACGATCTGCCACAGCCACAGGGGCGCCATGCCGAAGGGCCAGTTGCTGGGGTCGGCCGCGTTCCAGAAGAAGAAGTTGTTGCCGAGCACCGCGCCGGGGCCGATCGCGAAGAAGAACCACCCGATGGTGACGATCCACGCCCAGGGGCGGAGCTTTTCCTTCTCGGGCGGGAGCCGGGTGAGGGATCGGATCCAGGTGTGGTAGCTCATGCGCCGGTCGTACTCCTTCTTGTCGGGCTGGGTGATCGCGCTGACGATCACGGCCACCCCGATGTTGAAGAAGACGCCCCAGCCGGCGCAGTGGATGGTGAGGGGGTAGTGGCCGAACCCGAGGGAGTCTCGGAAGGCCTTGAACCACGCCCACCCGAAGGGGTAGGTGATGGTCACGGCGATGAGGCCCGCCACGAGGCCCCAGGTGACGCCCTGGCGGGTGAGCCAGGGGAAGTAGAGGGCACCCGCGAGCGGGATCCACATCATGGTGCCGTAGGAGACCGCGAGGCCGCCGAGCATGACCAGGGCGTCGGTGGAGAAGGTCGCCACGAGGAGCGCCATGATCGTCACGCCCGCCACCCAGAGCCGGCCCATGACCTTCTGCTGGCTGGCCGTGGCGTTGGGGTTGATGTAGCGCAGGTAGATGTCGCGGGTGATCATGCCCGCGGCGGTGGACATGTAGGCCGAGCCCGTGGACTGCATGGCCGCCAGGGCGCACACGGCGAGCACCCCGACGAGCACGGGCCAGGCCTGCGCCAGGAGGTCGATGAGGGCCGGGACGAGGTTTTCCTGCGCCGGGGGCTGCAAGAGCTCGGGGGCGAAGATGCCCTGCTTGATCAGCACCCAGCCGCCCAGGCCCTGGAGGGCCGTGAAGACGAACAGGCAAAGGCCCACGCCAAACGAGCTCGCCCACACCTGCTGGGGAGCGAAGGGCCGGGGGTTGGTGTTGGAAAACCCCCACATGGTGAAGGCCGGGGAGGACTGGATGCCCATGAGCGCCCACATGTAGGTGAGGATGAAGACGCCGGTCCAGATGCCGCCCTGGGCCTGGGCGGCGGACGGCACCCACTGGATCACCCCCGGGATGGCCACCAGGAGGTGGTTGCCTGCGGTGGAGAGGATCGGCGCACCGTAGATGTTGGTGCCCCGGGCGATGTCCTCGACGATCATGGCGTTGAAGATCGAGGTGAACTCGCCCCAGCCGCCGACCTTGACGATGGCGATGATGCCGAGCGCGACGATGCCGCCCATGAGGAGGATGCACTGGGCCGTGTCCACGTAGGCCACGGAGCGCAGCCCGCCCAGGGCCACGTAGACCATCACCACCAGCGAGAGCGCCCACATGCCGAACTCGGTGGGCACCAGGCCGTGGGTCAGGATGTTGAAGAGCACGCCCGAGGCGCGAAGCTGGAGGCCGAGGTACGGGACCGAGAAGAACAGGGCCACGACGACCGTGAGCGCCCGCATGGCTTCGCTGCCGTAGTAGTCGGCGTACATCTCGCCCGGCGTGATGTAGCCGTAGCGCTTGCCCATCATCCAGATGCGCTTGAGGAACATGGTGCCCGTGAAGGGGATGGTGATGACGTAGAACGACGCGAATGCGTACTGGAGCCCCTCGCGCCAGACGAGGGCGGGGTGGCCGACGAAGGTCCAGCCGGAGAACGACGTGGCGGTGGCCGCGAGGACGAAGACCCACATGGGGATCTGGCGGCCGGCGATGAAGTAGTCCGAGGCGGTCTTGGCCTTGAAATAGCCCTTGACGCCCCAGAACAGGCAGTAGGCCCAGTAGATGGCCACGAAGACGAACAACCAGAGTACGCTCTGTTCCATGGGTGGATTACCTCCTCAAGAAACCGAATGATTCCTAAAGATCCTTGGGGGCCGGCTCTTGTCCGGTCTCTGGGGTGCTGCCCTCTCTCACCTCCTTTCGCCCGAATGTCGCGCGGCGACGGTGCACCAACCGGCGTAATGATCTCCAGGCGGGCTGGAAGCCCTCTCCTGTGTCGTCTCTCCCCTTCCTCAGCCACTGGATGCCGCCGCACGGGTGCGCAATTTATAACATCATTTCAATCCACACAACCCTTCGGCTGGAGTTTTTGGGGCCGCTGTAACAGTACATGCACGCAATTACGAATGCGTCTATCGGAGTAGCTAAGGTGCGTAGTAGGTATTAATGAACTACATTGAACCGCGCGGTCTGGAGCGCCAGGCGGTCCCTTGACATGCCCGGCGGGCCCACGTAGCGTACTGCCTTCAATCGAGAACCCCTTGCGCCGTGGCCGCCGGTCGGAGCCCGTGCTCCGCCCTTGCCTGCGGCGGGCAGAGCCGCCCGCAGGGGCTCGCTGGAATCGAGGAAGAGCCATGGTCAGAATGTTCCGGTCGCTCCCCGCCTGGCTGGTCGTCGTGACGACTGCCCTGGTCCTGGCGGGCTGCCCGCCCCGCCTGGAGGAGGGGGAACGGCTCATCAAGGACGGCAACGAGTACTTCAAGGCGAAGAGTTACCAGAGGGCGGACGATGCGTTCAGCCGGGCCCTGGAGCTTCGGCCCCGGGAAGTGGGGGTGTGGGTGAACCGCGGCAACACGCGGAAGATGATGGGCAACCCGGAAGGGGCCCTGGAGGATTACGCGGCGGCCCTCGCCCTGGACCCGGGGTTCGCACCCGCCTGGGCCAATCGGGGCATCCTTCGGGACGAGCTCGGGGACACCGAGGGCGCGATGGAAGACTACCGGAAGGCGCTGGAACTGGATCCCGACCTGGGAAAACCGCCAAGCGTCTGGCGCAGGATCGTGTACAACCCCCCCACCCAGACGATCAAGACGCGCTTGGAATACCTGGAGGCCGTGCAGCGGGCTCGGCGCTGACCGCCGGGAACCTGGGGCCGGATCGTTTCAGAAGCCTCTCACCCAGGCCAGGCCGAGGATAAAGGCGCCCTGGAGGATGAGGATGATCCCAAGGATTCTCAACAGGCGGTGGCCCGTCTTCGCCAGCAGCAGGAACACTGCTCCCACCAGTGCGAAGATTGCCGCCAGGATCTCAACGGGTCCCATGGCGTGCTCCTCGGCTTCCGGTCACGGGCCGGTCACGGGTTTGGGCGGGGGTAGTTCCAGACCAGGGCCAGGAGCGCCACGGCCACCACGAGCAAGAGGAGCAGGAGCGCGCGCAGGACCATCGCGATCCTGCGCCCCACGGGCACGGAGACCTGGCCGTCGGCCGCCTTGCAGGCCGGGCACAGGTACTTGCGGCCGAACAGCCTCCACATGCTGTAGATGAGGCCGGGGACCAGGAAGGCGATCCAGAAGACACCCTCCAGCCAGGTCTTCCCGGGAGCGTAGGGCTCCGCCGGTCCTTCGTAGCCGCAGTGGCGGCAGCGGACGATGACGTCCGGGAGGAGGAGGGGTGCCTCCTCCTGCTGGGGTTCCTGGTGGGGCGTGCTCACGATATCTCCTCCCGGGTGTTGCCCCCGGACGTCTCCACGGCAGAACCCCGCCCCGCTTCGTGCGGGCCTTTGGGTCGTCCTTTCTCCGGGAGAGGACGGAGCCTTCCGGCAGACCTGCGGGGTGTCCCGTCCCTCAGGGGGTGCTCGAGGGCAGCTCCCGTATGGAGAATGCGGTGAGGGCCCCGACGTTATGGATGTCGAGCTTCTTCATGATGTTGGCTTTGTGTTTGTCGGCGGTGCGCGGGCTGATCCCCAGGCGCTCGCCGATTGTGCGGCTGGTCAGCCCTTCCGCCACCAGGGTCAGGAGCTCCCGCTCCCGCGCTGTCAACTGGCGCAGCGGCGCAGCCACCTCCTGGGGTGTGCCTTCGGCGGCGAGGTAGACCTCGAGCACCCGGGACGTCACCTCCGGACCCAGGTACGGGGCGCCCCGGGAAGCCCGAACGATGGCCATGCGGATCTCGTCCGGATCCGCCTGCTTCAGCACGTAACCGTCGGCCCCGGCCCGGAATGCGGCACGGACGCTCGCATCGGAAAATTCCTCCGTGAGGACCAGGACCCTTGTGGCGGGATTTTGATCCTTGATCTGCCGGGTCGCGTCGTTCCCGTCCATGTCGGACAGCGACGTTTCCAGGAGCGCCACATCCGGGCCGAGTTCTCCCACCAACTGGACCGCTTCGGCACCCGTGGCGGTCTGGCCCACCACCTCGATTTCCGGGTGGGCATCCAGCAGGACGCCCAGGGCCTCCCGGATCATCCCCCGGGGGTCTGCGATGATGATCCGGTGAGCGAGTGCCAACGTACCCCTTTCCTCCTTCGGCCGGTACGGGCCCTGAAGTCCCCGCCCTGGATACAAGTTTCACCACGCCGCGTCAAGTGTGGAAGGGTGTTCTGTGGAAGGGTGTCCGGGCGATACGGTGCAGGCCTGCGCTCCGGGACCCCCGGGCCCCGGTCTGAAGAAGGCTGGTGAATTCCCGGGCGGGGCTCCGCCGTCCTAGTGGTGCAGTTCCCGATAGATCGCCAGCAGTTCGCTGGTCTCCCGGGCCGGGAGGTAACGCTCGGGCCGGGGCGCCGAGAGGCGCCGCCGAAGGGCCGGATCGCGGATCAGCGCCTCCGCCTGGTCCGCAAACGTCACGGCGTCGGCGTAGAGAAGCCCGTTAACCCCGGGGTCCACCACCGCCGCGTTGCCGGGAATGTCCCGAGCCAAGAGGGGTCGGCCGAGGGCCGCGGCCTCGACGAGGGCGTTGGGGAGCCCCTCGCTCTGGGAGTTGTTGAGCACCAGCTCCGATTGGGACAGGGCGGCAGCCATAGCCCCCGGCGGGATCACGCCGAGGTGGCGTGCCCACGGGCGCGAGGCGAGCGCCCCGAGGAAGTGCCGCCCGTAGTCCTCGTCCAGCACCGGCCCGCAGAACCCGACGGCGAAGCAAAGCCCGGCTGCGGCCAGAGGATCGAGGAGTTGGAGCAGCTCCACGTTTCCCTTCACGGGCCGGATGCCCGCGGGGTGGAGGAGGAGGGGAGTCCCCGAAGCGGCCCAGCCGTTGCGAAGGGGAGGGCAGGGGGTCTGACCGAGCACGATCCCGGGGGGAAGGTAACGGACGCGGTCGCCGAGCGCGGGGTTCGCTTCGCGGAGGGCCCGCGCAGTCAGGGGGTTCTGGGTGATGACGGCCCCCGCCCGTGCCAGCACCTCCCGGATCACCGACCCCTCGCCGGCTCGCTCGAGGCCGCCGTGGATGTCGGTGCCGGTCAGGGTCACCACCCAGGGGAGCCGAGAGGCGAGACCGGTGGCGAGCCAGGGGTGTCCCCCGCGGTAGGCATGGAGAACGTGCACCACGTCGGGTGCGTACTCCGTCACCAGGCGCCGCAGCGCCCGTGTGTTCCCCAATCCCACCCGCACCAGGGCCACCGCGTGCCCGAGACGTGTGAGTCCGGCGCGGTGCCGGCTGGCCGTGACCTCGTTCCCCGTGGCTGCGGGTTGACGGGGCAGGAGGATCACGACGCGCAAGGCAGCGCTCCAAAGCAGGTGAGGTGAAGACCGAGCCCGCCGATCGCGTTACGGACCCGGGGGGAGGTGAGGGCGCACCGCTCCGCTTCCCTCGCCGGGCCGGAAAAAGGGTTCCCGGGCTCGGCATGGCCCGGGTGGACCATGAGCTCCCAGGTTCCTTCCGGGATGCGGGCCAGGGTGGCGAGCAGGCTCGCCTCGCGGAGGCGGTCCAGGAGGGGCATCCCCCACAGGCCGCTGGGGGATACCAGCCCCGCCTGCCGGAAGCGGCGTGAG
>CAZYJP010000064.1:0-9088 GCA_964647795.1 uncultured Thermodesulfobacteriota bacterium | reverse complement strand
ACCGGCGTCCCCGCGAGGTGGGCCGCCGCCTGCGCGACCCGGCACGGTGCGACGCACACCCCGGCGAAGCCGGCCTGCGATGCCTCCCTGCACAGGGCCTCGACCTCCGGGCCCCTGGCTGTGGCGGCGAGGAGGGTGGACTCGATAGCTTGGGTGAACTCCTGGAGGGTCATGATCCCGGTCCGGTCTGCGGGGCACGGGCACCGCCCGAGCCCGGCCCGTTGGCGTGTCGAGAAGCCCTCCCCGGGGCTCCCCTGCGGCCGTCAACCTACCACCCCGCCGGACCCGCCCTCAAGCGGGTTTCGGCAGGCGCCCCCTTAGGGGTATCCTCCCCTCCGTGCGCATCCTGAATCGATACATTCTCACCGAGTGTCTGCCCACACTGGGGCTGTCCCTGGCGGTCTTCACGTTCGTGCTGCTCATGCACCGGGTGATCAAACTCTCAGACCTCGTGATCGCGAAGGGGGTGCCCCTGGGCCAGGTGCTGGGGCTCCTCGCCCTGGCTCTCCCGGCCCTCCTTCCGCTGCTCCTGCCCGTGAGCCTCCTTCTGGCAGTGCTCTTGGCCATGGGGCGGCTGAGCGGGGACAGCGAGATCGTGGCCATGCGCGCCTGCGGAGTCGGCCTTCGGGAGAATCTCCTCCCCGTGATGACCCTCTCGGCGGCGGTGTTCGCCGTGACGGCGGCGGTGAGCCTGTGGGCCCAGCCCCTGGCTGCACGCAGTTTCCAAACCGCTCTCTACGAAACGGTGCGAAGCCGCATCTCGATCACCACGGAGACCAGGGTGTTCACCGAGATTGCCTCCGGGGTCACGGTCTACGCCGAGGGGATGGACAAGGACACAGGTCGGTTGGAGAACCTGTTCCTGCACCTGGACCGGGGCCACACCCAGGGTATCTGGATCCTGGCCCGGGTCGGCAAGCTTCGAGACGAGGGAGGAGCCCTTGGTCTGGAGTTGGAGGACGGGGAGATGCACCAGCAGGCGGGGCCGGACAGCCCTTATCACCGGTTGCGCTTCGATCGGTACGGCCTGCGGATCCCCCTGCCGAGCCCGGCCTGGAGCCCGGACGAAGGGGAGGCATCCACCCCCGACTTGATGACCCAGGCCTATGGGCCTGCCCCTTCTGCAAGGGCACGACTCGAACTGCACCAACGCCTGGCCCTGCCGGTCTCGTGTCTGGTCTTCGGGCTCCTGGGTGCCACACTGGGGCTGCACCACTCGCGGGCAGGTCGCAGCCGGGGGGTGAGCCTGTGCCTCGCCGTGCTCCTGGTCTACTATGCCTTGTTCACCGTGGGGAGAACCCTGGGAAAGGGGGGGGCCCTCCCCCCCGAACTCGCCATGTGGCTTCCCAACCTCCTTCTGGGGATTTTGGCCGTCTACGCCTTCGTGCGCAAGAACCGCGAGGCCCCTCTGCCGCTGGAAGAAGCGGCAGGGCGTTGGTTTGGAGCCCTCCGCCAGGCGCTGGTTCGGGAAGAACACCGATGAAGATCGTGGACCGCCACCTCTCCGGGGAGTTCTGCCGTCTCTTCTTCGTCGCCGGGGTGACCTTCACGGGGCTCTTCCTGCTGGTGGAATTCTTCGAGAAACTCCGCGTGTTCCTCAAGTACGAAGCCAGCGTGGGGGATGCCCTGCTCTTCCTCGGTGCCCGCATCCCGTGGATGGTCTCCCAGGTGCTCCCCATGGCAACACTGATGGGCACCCTCCTCTCCCTGATGCTCCTGGCGCGCCACGGCGAGATCACTGCCCTGCGGTGCGCGGGAGTGTCCCTGACACGCCTGTTCCTGCCCTACCTGGCTTGCGGATTGGCCGCGGCGGGCGCCAACGCCCTCATCCAGGAGGTGGCTGCTCCCCGGGGATCTGCCTTCGCACAGGAGGTACAGGAGGTGCGCATCAAGAAGCGCTCCCTCTCGTCCCTGCTCAAGAGCGAAGACCTGTGGATGCGCTCTGGGCATCGGATCGTCCACGTGGGCCTGGTGGGGCCCGAAGACGGCCGACTGCTGGGTGTGAGCGTGGCCGAGGTCGAAGGAAGCCGGGTGCTCCGCCGCATCGACGCGGCACAGGCCCGCTGGATCGGCGAGGGGTGGATGCTCGACGACGTCGTCCTGCGCGAGTTCTTCCCGGACGGCACCTTCTCCCGAGAGGAACGGGAGTCTCTCTCCTACCCGTTCGAAGGCCGTCCGGAGGACTTTCTCATCGCCGAAGTGGGCCCCGACGAGGCAACCTGGGCGGAACTGCGCAGGCGCATCGCCAGGTACCGGGCTCAGGGGATCGAGACCCGGGCGCTGGAAGTGGCCCTCTGGTCGAAGACCAGCCTACCCCTGGTCAACGTCGTGATGCCCCTGCTGGGGTTCCCCTTCGCCGTGCGGGCCGGGCGCAGGGGCGGGGCGGCCTTTGCTCTCGTGTCCTCGCTCTGCCTGGGTTTCGTGTACTGGCTGGTACTCGCAGTCGGCATCGGGATGGGGAACGCCGGGGTACTCCCCCCGCCCCTGGCGGCATGGGCGGGAAACCTGCTCTTCGCTGGGGTGGGCGCCGCGCTCCTCCTCCGCGCCGAGAGGACCGGCTGAGTCCGGCGGAAGATGCGGGAGTCCCCGGTCAGTCCCCTGGGTGAGGCTCTCGCGCTCCCCGCAGTACGCTCCCCCCACCGGCGCGCTCCACCCCGGGGCTCTCCCGGCGGCATCGCCCAGGGCCCGGCCGGCCCGCTCCAGATCTTCCGGCCGGTTCACGTTGAGGAAGGACTTGAGCTCCGGGTCGTAGTGCCGCAGCTCCGATTCCCCCACTTCCAGGGTTCTGACCCTCTGGAACAGGTCCCAGATCCGCAGATGTCCCCGGGAGATCTCCTCCTGGAGGCGGCTCAGGACCGTCACTCGGTACACGGCGCAGAGCGGCTCGTACCCCGCCGGCCCCCGGGGGACGACCACCTCCCACCCCGGACTTCGGTGGTACAGGTGAAGAAGGAGAGACGGTTCCAATAGCGGCATGTCGCATGCCACACAGAGCACGACCCCCTCACCCTCCCCCCCGGCGGCGGCGTGGGCCAGGGCCGTGGCGATCCCTCCCATCGAGCCGGCTCCGGGGTGGAGATCGGCCAGGGTCGGGACGCCGAGGCGTTCCAAGCAGGGTGCGCCGCCCACCACGACGATCTGGTCCGCGACAAGGGCGATCCGGGCCCAGACCCGCTCGATCAGTGGGATCCCTGCAAGAGGGATCGAGACCTTGTCGGTCCCCATTCTACGGCTCTGTCCGCCGGCGAGGATGGCGGCACGGGGGATCCTTGAGGTCACGCCTGAGCCCCGGCGGCGCTCTCGGGTCGCGCCACGTCAGCCGCCCTGATCGGGCCTGAGGCCGACATCGAGCGTCTCGGTGGCGAAGTTGCGCACCCGGGCTGCGCCCACCATCATCGCCATGGCGAGGACTTGCCGGATCTCGCCCTCGGCGGCACCCTCCCGCTTCGCGCCCGCGAAGTGGCGCTTGCTTCAGTGGCCACAGCCGCCGGCAACCGCCGCGGCTAACGCGCACAGTTCCCGAGTCTTGGGATCGAGGACCTCGTCGTACTCGAACTGGAGAAAGCGCTGCCGACCCATCCCTCGTCCTTCCTCCCCCTTCCACGCCCCCGTGTGCAGGCTCTCGCGCTCTTCGCGCCGGTGGCACAAGCCCGCACCGAAGGACTTCCCGCACTGCCGGCCCTTCGCCTCAGGCACCTTCCTCTCGGTCGAACGCCTCGGCCAGGGCCGCGACGACGATTCGGTCTTCCCCCGGCCCCAGGGTCCTGGGGTCCAGTTGCAAGGCGTCTTCGTGGATCCGCGCGATCACCGGGGGACGGTGACCGCGCAGCGCCGCCTCGATCCGGGAAACCCCCCTCCCCTCCCGCCCGACCTCTACAAGCCAGGTGGGCAGCTTCTGCAGTGGGAGGGAACCGCCCCCTGCTTCGGAAGTGCCAGCCCGGACAGTCACCTGGGCCCGGCCTCCGAGGGCTTCCCGCAGCGAGGTGCCGAGGGCCTCGGCCCTGGCGCAGAGCTCTCGGGGGTCGGCTGCCAGCATGGCCAGGGCGGGAACCCGCCGCAGGGCCGATTCGGGATCCCGGTACAGGGCAAGCGTCGCCGCCAGGGCAGCCAGGGTCACCTTGTCAGGGCGCAGCGCGCGCATGAGCGGGTGCCGGGAACAGACTTGCAGGGCCTCCCGACGCCCCGCGAGGAGGCCCGCCTGGGGCCCGCCCAGGAGCTTGTCTCCGGAGAAGGTCACCACGTCGACCCCGGCGGCAACCACTTCCGAGACCCTGGGCTCATGCTCGAGCCCCAGGTATCCAAGGTCGACCAGGCAGCCGCTCCCGAGGTCCTCCACGACCGGCACGCCGTGGCGGCGGCCCAGGGCGACCAGGTCCTCGGTGGCGACCCCGGACGTGAAGCCCAGGATGCGGTAGTTGGAGGTGTGTACCCGCAGGAGGAGTGCGGTCTCCGGCCCGATGACCCGCTCGTAGTCCCACAGGTGGGTCTTGTTGGTGGTGCCGACCTCCCGGAGCACGCAGCCGCTTTGCGCGAGCACCTCCGGTATGCGAAACGAGCCCCCGATCTCCACGAGCTCCCCGCGGCTCACCACCACCTCACGCCCCCGGGCCAGTGCTGCGAGCACGAGGAGCACGGCGGCCGCGTTGTTGTTGACTGCCAGAGCAGCCTCCGCGCCCGTGAGCTCTCGGAGCAGCCCCTCCACCAGGTCGTGGCGGTCCCCCCGGCGGCCCGCCGCGAGGTCGTACTCGACGTTGCAGTAGCCCGAGGCGGTGGCCATGGCCTCTCGGGCTTCGAGGGCCAGCGGGGCACGGCCCAGGTTGGTATGGAGGACTACTCCGGTGGCGTTCACCACCGGGACGAGCCGGGGCGCCAGCCGCTGCCGCGTCACCTCCAGACTCTCCCGCGCCACGGACTCGGGGTCGAGCGCAGCGGGTTCTCCCGCCAGGAGGCTCTGTCGGCGGCGGTGCAGGACCTCCCGCACCGCGTCGGTCAGGGCGGCCCTTGGGAAGCCGAGGTCCCGCTCCCCGTCCCGAAGCACGGGCTCCCGGAGAATCCGCTCCACCGCAGGGATGCGCCGAAGCTGCTCTTGCGCGCTCAATCGGGCCTCTCAGACACGGCGCCCCACACGGTTCTCGCTTCCGGCCAGGATCCGCTGGATGTTGCCTCGGTGTCTCCAGACGACGAGCCCGGCCACGGCAAGGGCTAGGGTGACGACGGCCAGCGGTGTTTGGAAGAATGCGCACACCAGGGGGAGGGCCGCGGCGGCTGTCATGCTGGCGAGGCTCACCATCCCGCTCTTCCAGACCACCAGGACGAAGACGGCCCCAGCCCAGAGGACCGCCCCCGGGGCCACGGCCAGGAAGACCCCCAACCCAGTTGCCACGCCCTTGCCGCCCTTGAACCCAAGGTACACCGGAAAGAGGTGGCCCAGGAACGCCGCCAGCCCTACCGTGGCGACGGCCCACGGTGACCCGAGCGCCCCGTAGGCCCAAGCGGTCGGCAAGAACCCCTTGAGCGCATCCCCCGCCAGGGTCGCGACTCCGGCTCCCCGACCGAGGGTGCGGCCCACATTGGTGGCCCCGATGTTCCCCGAACCCCCGGCCCGAGGGTCCGCAGCACCCAGGAGCCGCGCGATCACGAGGCCCGTGGGTACCGACCCCAGCAGATAGGAAAACGCGAGGAGAAAGACCCACGTCATGGAACACCTCGAGGCGCTGGCCCGCAGGAAGGCGCCGTCAAACTAGCACAGGGCCCGGGACGCGACAAGCCGCGGCGGTCTTCCTCGGTCTGCCGTCAATCCGGGCGCCCCGGACAGGGGCTGCAGCGGGAACCGCCCTCGCGGGCCGAGTTGTGCCTTGACAGGGGGACGGGAACCTCGAAGACTCCCAACTTCCCCAACCGTTTCCAGGCCCCCAAGCGGCCGGCGCCTGCCCGTCGGCCCGAGGAAGGAGAGGGGAGGTCCCGCCTGAACCGGAGTGAAGTGAAGCGAAGGTCGTTTGAGGCGTCCCATGGTGCACAAGGCCTGGGTTTCGGCCCGCCGTCACGCCGGCTCGGCGACGTCCGCCAGGAAGACCGCCTGATGTCGGGCTCGGGATGGGGGGATCCTTCGCGTGCCGCGGGGCGAGCCGCATCGGCTCCGGCAGGGCGAGGGGCGGGCCGCAGGCCGAGGATCGCAGGGGCGCTGCTGATCCTTCTGTGGCTCTGCCGGGCCGCTGGAGCATCCGGCACGGGGGGCACCGAGCTCGCCTTCGAGGCAGCCAACCGGACGTACGAAGGGCTGGAGCTCCAGGCCGAACCGGTGGTGTGGGGTCCCCTGCAACTCCTCCTGTGGGCGCGCGACGTGCAGTTCTCGGTACTCGCCCATCGCCTGGCCCTCTCCCCCCTGGCAGATGGTTCGCACCGCGCACAACTGGTCGTCCGGGCACGCGGGCAGGGAACCCTCCGGGCCTCGGCGACCCTCCTGAGCTGGAGCACCCAGCAGTCCGACCTCGCAAGCGCGCCGGCACAGGAGCGGGAGGTGGCCGGGCGCCTCCGAGTGGCCAGGGAGGCAGACCGGTATCGTGTGACGCCACTCGAGCTGCCGGCCCGGGTGTCGGTACAGATCCGAACGGGGCTGGCGGAACGCCTGGTGGGGTGGTGCGAGGGGCTCCCCCTGCTTCCCGTCCTGGGAATCGAGTGCGACGACCTTCGTCACGCCCTGACGACCGTCGACTTGCCCCTGCCCCGGCCGGGCGAGACCTACGACGTCTTACGTAGCGACCTGTCGGACGCGGAGGAAAGGGCCCTCGACGAGTACCTGGGCGCAGCGGAACGGGCTCTCTCCGGCGGAGAGGCACCCGCGAAGTAGTGCCCGCAGCGGTTGGCTACGCCTCCGCCGCCAGGCTCGCATCCTCCGCGCGCTCCGGAGGCCCGTGCTTCTTGGGGCGCAGGAAGCCCAGAGAACCCGCCCCGCCCTTCTCCGGAAGGGCTGCAGCCTCCGACGCTTCCAAGGGAATCCGTCGGCAGGTGCCTTCGAGCACACCCCCTTTGGCCACTGTGACCGAGGCCGCCTGCACGTCGCCGTGGATCACGCCCGTCTCGCCCACGTCCAATTGCTTGAGCGCCCGCACGTTCCCCCGAAGGGTCCCGTTGACCAAGACATGATCGGCGACGACGTCCGCCTCGAGGGTACCGGAGCGGCTGAGGATAACCGCTCCCTCGCTGTGGAGAGTGCCCCGGAAGGTGCCCTCGATGCAGATGCTGTTCTTCGTGGAGAGGACCCCCTCGAAAACGGCCTCTGCACCGATGACCGTGTCGATGGACCGGCTCTCGCCCTTGCTCTCCGCCCTGGAACCGAAAATGGCCATGTCGTCTGCTCACAGTCTGAGGGTCTTGAAGGGGCGATCCCAGATGTAGTCCTGGGGATCGACATACTTGCCGCTGACGGTGACGCTGTAGTGCAGGTGCGTTCCAGTGCTCCTGCCGGTGTTGCCCATGTACCCGATTACGTCGCCGCGCATGACGCGACCGCCGGTCTTCACCTTGGCCGAGGCCATGTGCCCGAAGATCGTCTGGATCGACGAGCCGTGGCGAAGTTTCACGTAGACTCCGAGGCGCCGATCTTGCCCAACCTGAGCTACCTCGCCGTCGGCCGGCGCCAGGATGGGTGTCTTCCAGGGCCCGGCGATGTCCACACCGTTGTGGAATTCCCTGCCGAGGCCTGTGATCGGGTCGTCCCGCCACCCGAATGCGCAGGAGAGCCAGATCTGGTCAGATCCCACCGGGAGGATCAGGGGAATCCGCCGGGATGCGGCACGCCGATCCTCCAGGTGCGCCACGACCTCTTGGAGCCCGCTGCGCAGCGTCCGGGAAACCTCGACGAAGGAGGACAGGGGTCCCTCCCACTCCGGCGCCCCGTGGACCGTCTGTCCCAGGGGCCCCTCGTCACTCTCGGAAGGCCCCATACCCCCCTGATGAGAGCGCTTCTCGTCGTAACTCTGCTCGTTGAGTCCAAGAAATCGGCGAATGCGTCCCTCGGTTTGGCGAATCTCGAGAAGCTCCTCCTCCATCCTTCGGTTCTCCAGGCGCAGCGCCCGGGCGGCCGCTTCCCTCTCCCCACTCTCCGCTTCCAGGAGGCCGAGGGTCTGCTCGAGCGCCCGCACGTCGGCGGCACGGGAGGCAGACTCGACGGACGCTGTACGAACCCAGAAGAGGGCGCCCACCGAGACAGACAGGGACACCAAACACCCCGCCACCGCCCCGACCACCGCGGCCTTGGGAAGGGAGAGGACCCGGGTGGACGCCCCCCTCCTGCCCACCCACACGAGCGTCACTCGATCCAACCGCACTCCTTTCGCCATCTGGAATGCATTCGCCGCGGTCGGGGTGCCGGAGGGAGTCGGCGGTACCCGCCCGGAGACCGCCCCCGGGGCAACCGATCGGCGCTGCGGTGAATTTCTTGAGCCGAGCCCGGAGCTCGCTCCGAGGCACAGGGTGCTGACGCAGGGATCATGCCACGGTGGAGCTCCGAAACCCCCTGCCAACGGGGGGCCCGCGTCGCAGCCCGACCTTCCGTGGGTTGCCAAAACGGAACCGGCCCGTCTCTTTCGTGACGGGCCGGTTCCGACGGCGGGCGCAAAAAAGCCGAAGCCTGGGTCTAAGCTCCCAGGCCCCAGCAGGCAACCCCATCAGCGCGGAGCGCTTCGGGGGTGCATCGTCATAGATGCACGCAGAGGCGTAAGGTTACCAAATCCCTCCCCGTGGGCTTCAGGCCGCCCCCTCCACCTCCAGCGTCAGTTGCCCGTCTCCGACCCCCACGCGCACGGACCCCCCTGCTTGCAGCCTGCCGAACAGGAGCTCGTCGGCCAGCTTGCGCCGAATCTCCCGGTCGATGAGGCGTGCCATGGGCCGGGCGCCGTTTCTCTTGTCGTACCCCCTCTCTGCGAGCCAGCTGGAGGCTTCGGGGGTCAGCGCAAGATTCACGTGGCGCTGTCGGAGTTGCTCCGAGAGCTCTCCGACCAGCTTGTCCACAACCCGCTCGATCACGTCGGGCGGCAGGGGAGAAAAGGCGATCCAGGCATCCAGCCGGTTGCGGAATTCGGGGGAGAAC
>CAZYJP010000063.1:0-9140 GCA_964647795.1 uncultured Thermodesulfobacteriota bacterium | reverse complement strand
TCCGTGCGCGGCGTTCGTCGCCTGGCGGAGGTCGAGGGGCGGTTGTGCGGGGAGGTGGAACGACTGCGCACCGCCCTGGAGACGGCCCTCCGGGAAGGGTTGCAAGGGGCGGGCCGGGCCCAGGGAGACTTTGCGTTACAGGTGAGCGGCCGGCTGGAGGAGAGCCGGGCGGCGCTCCTCGAGAATCTCTCGACCCGCTTCCAGCAGCTGCAGGGCGCCCAGGGCGAGTCCCTGCACCGGCTCCAGGGGCAGGTGGCCGCCGACCTCGAGCGCCTGCGACGGGACAACGAGGCCAAGCTGGAGACGATCCGCGCCACGGTGGAGGAGAAGCTCCACGCCACCCTGGAGACCCGCCTGGGGTCCTCGTTTCGATTGGTGAGCGAGCGCCTCGAGCAGGTGCATCGGGGGCTGGGGGAGATGCAGGCCCTCGCGAGCGGGGTGGGGGACCTCAAGCGGGTGCTGACCAACGTGCGCTCCCGGGGCACCTTCGGGGAGGTGCAGCTCGAGGCCCTGCTGGAGCAGGTGCTCAGCCCCTCCCAGTTCGACCGGAACGCGGCCACGGTACCGGGAAGCAGGGACCGGGTGGAGTTCGCCGTGCGGCTTCCCGGGAGGGACGAGGACGGATCGGTCGTCTACCTCCCCATCGACGCCAAGTTCCCCCAGGAGGACTATCTGCGCCTCCAGGAGGCCTACGAAGCCGGCGACGGGGTTGCGGCGGAGGAGGCACGCCGTGCGCTGCGGGGCCGTCTGCTGGCGGAGGGGGCCGCCATCCGGGACAAGTACCTCGCGCCTCCCCACACCACGGATTTCGCGCTGCTCTTCGTCCCGACCGAGGGGCTCTACGCCGAGGCTCTGCGCATGAACGGGCTGGTGGAGGCACTCCAGCGCAGCAGTCAGGTGGTCCTGGTGGGGCCCACCACCCTCTACGCCGTGCTCAACAGCCTCCAGATGGGGTTTCGCACCCTGGCCATCGAGAAGCGCTCGGGGGAGGTGTGGAGGATCCTGGGGGCCGTGAAGGCCGAGTTCGGGAGGTTCGGGGAGTCTCTGGCCGAGGTGCGAAAGAAGCTCCAGGAGGCCAGCAACAAGATCGACTTCTCGGAGCGCCGTTCCCGGGTGCTCCAGCGAACCCTGAAGGACGTGGAGTCCCTCCCGGAGGACGATTCCCGGGCGCTCCTGCCCGAAGGCCCCGGGGAGGAACCGTGAGAGGGACCGCGGGCCCAGCCGCGGCATGAGAGGGGCTCTGTTGCGAATCGTGTGGGAGGGCGACCCCGGATGGCCCTTCGGCCCAATCGCCCCCAGGAGGGAGCTCCCACCCGGAACCCCGAGGTCTTGTTCCTGTGGGAGCGGGCTCCCGGCCGCGACCTCGGCCGAAGGCCGACTCCGCTCCCCTCACCTTTCGTTTGAGAACCCATGAGAGGAGGGACCGAGGATGCCGGACGCCCGCCGCAGCGGGGTGGAAACCCTGGACCGGCCCGAGATACTCGCCCGGCTCTTTCACCCGCGGCGAGAGTCGCGCCCTCCGCCCGAGGGGGCCGAGGACCTGCTCGTCCCCGCGGTCGACGGCGTCGAGCTGGGTGCCCGCTTCCACTCGAGCGAAGCGCGGAACCCCACGCTCCTCTTCTTCCACGGAAACGGAGAGGTCGCGGCCGACTACGATGACCTCGGTCCTCTCTTCACGGGCGCCGGCTGGAACTTCTTCGCGCTCGACTACCGGGGGTACGGCCGCTCCTCGGGGCGGCCCACGGTAACGGCCCTTCTCGGGGACGCGCGCGCCGCCTTTCCATGGGTGCGGGGGTGGCTTGCCGAGCGCGGGTGCTCCGGGCCGGTGGTGGTGTTCGGCCGCTCGCTGGGGAGCGTCCCTGCCCTGGAAATTGCCGCTGGTGTGGGATTTCCGGAGGTGGCAGGGCTCGTGATCGAGAGCGGTTTCGCCCGTCTCCTTCCCCTGCTGGAGGTCCTTGGGGCCGACGCCTCGCGCCTTGGGATCACCGAGGAGATGGGCTTCCGCAATCTCGAGAAGATCCGGCGCTACGGGGGGCCGACGCTCATCATCCACGGCGAGCGCGACGTGCTCATCCCGCCGGCGGAGGGCCGCGCGCTCTTCGAGGCCTCGACGGCCGAGGACAAGCGCCTCCTCCTGATCCCCCGGGCGGACCACAACAGCCTTTTCGTCCACGGCCCCGAGGCCTACTTCGGGGCCGTGGCGGACCTCGCCCGGAAGCTGGGGGCGGGGAGAGGGTGAGCCCGGCGCCGGCTCGGCCGGTGCGAGTGCGGCAACGGCCTTCGATATGAGGAGGGATGGGATGGCCTTCGAGCAAGTGCTGCGGGAAGAGATCGAACGATTCGTCCGGGAGAGCCCGGAGAACCGGCGGAAGACTGGCCCCGGGCCCTACTTCGCCCCCCCCCTGGTCGGCTTCGCGTCGGCCCGGGACCCCCTCTTTTCCCAGTACAAGGAGAACATCGGCGCGTTCCACATGACCCCGGCGGAGGTCTTCGAGGACGCCTTCGGCCCGGGCAGCCTCGGGGCGGGCACGGGTGAGGGGACCGTCGTATGCTGGGTCCTGCCCGTCGCGCGAGAGGTGCGCGAGGGCAACCGCAGGGAGGAGCGCCTCCCATCGCGGGACTGGGCCCATACCCGAAATTTCGGGGAACAATTCAACGACAGCTTGCGCCGGCGGGTAGTGGAATTTCTGGGACAGGCGGGGCATCGGGCCGTGGCTCCCCACCTGAGCCCCCGGTGGAAGAGGGTTGACGACACCCCTGCGGGGATCGCCTCCACCTGGTCGGAGCGCCACGCCGCCTACGCCGCGGGCCTGGGCACCTTCAGCCTCAACGACGCCCTCATCACCCCCCGCGGCATCGCGCACCGCCTGGGCAGCGTGGTCACGGACCTGGTGCTGGAGCCGAGCCCCCGGCCCTTCCGCGACTACCGGGAAAACTGCCTCTTCTTCAGGGGGGAGGAGTGCGGGGTCTGCATCACCCGATGTCCGGCGGGCGCCATCTCGGAGGCCGGCCACGACAAGGAATCGTGCCGGCGCTACTCCTACGGAACGGTCATGGACGCCGTGGGGGCGGAGTACGGGGTCGAGATCGCCGGGTGCGGACTGTGCCAGACCCGGGTGCCGTGCGAGTCGAGAGTCCCGCGGGGTCGTCAAAGGCGCGTGTGAGGGGTACCGCACGGCCCCGGAGGGAGGAACGCCTCAACACCACCCGCCCCTCCACCGCCGGTCTACGGCGCGCCGTTCTTGTCCGGTTCGGTCACCTTCTCCACTTTTCCGGTTTCGGGGTCCTCATTCCAGGACCACATGGCGACGGCGAGGGTGGCCAGACCGAATACCACGAGCGTCAGGTGCATCGGGGATGTTCCTCCAGATTCGCGGGGGCCGATTCCATGCTAATAAACAATCGGCTCCCGTGGGGGTTTACATGAGAGGAATCCAGAACACAAGATCGTTTTCTGTCTTCCGTGCCGCTTTCGTGGGCTCGGGCGCTCTCGGAGTGAATCAGCGGGATCCAATAGAGACGTAGCCATCCGGATCGGTCCCGTTTACGGACGGGGAGGATGACGGAGATCGTGGAATCGTCGCCCGCGCAGTTTCCAGTCTCGATCTCCGCGTGAGTCTTTCTGGAGGCTGGACGTCGCGACCCAAGAACCCCAAGCTCCCACGGTGAAGGGCGGGTGAGCTTCCTATCCCAGGAGATGTGGGGACCGAGGGCCCGAGGGGCGCAACGTCCGAGACGGGAGAGGGGCTTTTCTGGTATAAGGGCGCGACCCTCCGCAGGAGGGCCTTCCTCAAGAGGCAGCCGGCGGCGGCCGAAAAGGGAGAGGTGTATGCACTGCCTGGGTGCCTTGGAAGACCCGTCAGGAGACGCACTGCCGATGAATGAACAGACGATTTCCCGCAGACTGTTCTGCAAGGCGCTCGCGGCGGCGGCCCTCTTCCCGGCGAGTGCAGTCGCGGCGGCTTCCCCGCGTGGGCAGCGCCTGGGTCTTCGGAACCTCCACACGGGGGAAAAACTGGATCTCACCCTTCGCCAGCGCGGCCGCTACGATCGGGAGACCCTGGCCGCGCTGAACCGCTTCTTCCGCTGCCACCACACCGGTGAAATCGCCGACATCGACCCGGCCGCCGTGGACGTGCTCTGCGAGCTCTGCCGCTCCCTGGGATTTCGGGGCCGCGTCCAGATCATCTCGGGCTACAGGTCCCCGTCCTACAACGAGTTCCTCAGGGGGCTGGGCCGCAAGGTCGCCAAGCAGAGTCTGCACACCCAGGGCCTGGCCATCGACTTCGCCGTCCCCGGCGTCTCCAGCGCCCGGGTGGGCAAGGCCGCCCGGTCCCTCGCTGCCGGAGGCGTGGGCGTCTACCGGGACTTCGTCCACGTAGACACGGGTCGAGTGAGGCACTGGAAAGGGTAGCCGCCCACGGCCACCCGGCGCCGATCCTCTCGCCCGAGACCCGTCCTCGACGCCTCCTGAGCCCCGTTTTCTGCCTGCCTACAGCGTGTCCTGAAGGAGGAAGGTGACCCGCAAGGTCACCCGGTACTCCTGGATGGCATCGTCCTTCACGCTGGCACGCCACTCGGTGACGTGGAAGCCGGTGATGTTGCGCAGGGTCTTGGCGGCCCTCTGGAAGCCCGTCTTGATGGCGTCCTCGAAACTCTTTGGGGAAGCGGCGACGATCTCGGTCACGCGGGCGACGGCCATGGTCTTCCTCCGGCTGGGGTATCGGGGTGGAGCGGGATGCCGTCGGCCAAACCTAGCGGTCTCCACTCCGGTGTCAAGGCGGGCTCGGGCGGCGGATCCTGTGTCGGTTGTCGTAGCCTTTCCCCGACTCCGAAGCCATGATAGCCTACACGCTCTCTCCCCACCCTGTCGGAAGTCCTATGGAACAGCTGCGCTTTTTCATCCAGACCTTCGGCTGCCAGATGAACGACCACGACAGTGGCACCCTGGCGCGGCTGCTCGAGCAGGACGGTCACCTCGAGGTGGCCGAAGCGGCCCAGGCGGACGTGATCCTCGTCAACACCTGCGCGATCCGGGAGCGAGCCGAACAGAAGGTATACTCCCAACTGGGTAGATACCGGGCCCTCAAGGATCAGCGGCCCGACCTGGTTCTCGGGGTGGGGGGGTGCGTCGCTCAGAGCGAGGGGCGGCGGGTCTTCCGGCGGGCGCCCTTCGTGGACCTGGTCTTCGGAACCCAGACGGTGCAGGAAGTGCCCGAGCTGATCCGCTCGCTGCGGCAGACCCGCCGCCGCACCGTGGCCACCCGCATGGCCGACGACCCGGCGACCATGACCGCGCTCTATGCTCGCACCGCCGGACAGGGCCCCCGAGCCTACGTGACCGTGATGCAGGGGTGCGACAACTACTGTGCCTACTGTATCGTGCCCTACGTTCGCGGTCGTGAGGTCTCGCGGCCCGCGGCGGAGGTCGTGGCCGAGGTGGAGCGACTGGCGGAAGCCGGCGTGGTGGAGGTGACCCTGCTGGGCCAGAACGTCAACTCGTTCGGCCGAAAGCCCAGGGGGGATGCGGACTTCCCGGAGTTGATCCGCCGAGTGGCCCGGGTGGGCGGGATCCGCCGTGTCCGATTCACCACGAGCCACCCCAAAGATCTCTCGGATCGCCTCATCGAGAGTTTCTCCGAGGTGCCGGAGCTCATGCCCCACATGCACCTGCCACTCCAGGCCGGCTCCGACCCAATCCTCCGCGGGATGCGGCGCGGGTATACCCGCGGGCAGTACCTGGACCTGGTGGAGCGGCTCCGGGCGGGCCGGCCCGGGATCGCGATCACCACGGACCTCATCGTGGGCTTTCCCGGCGAGACCGAAGAGGATTTCCAGGATACCCTCCGGGTGATGGAGGAAGTGCTCTTCGACGGGGTCTTCAGCTTCAAGTTCTCGCCCCGGCCGGGGACGGTGGCGGCCGGGCTCTCCCACCCCGTGCCCGAACCGGTGAGCGAGGATCGGCTCGCGCGCCTGCTGGCCCTGCAGCGGGAGCACACTCTGCAGCGGCATAGGGAGCTCGAGGGACAGGTCCGCAACGTTCTGGTGGAAGGGGAAAGCCGCTCCGGCGGCGGACAGGTGATGGGGCGTAGCCCCGAGAACAAGATCGTGAATTTTCAAGGAGACCCGGGCTGGGTTGGCCGGGAGGTGCCGGTTCGGATCGTGGAAGCGGCTGCGAACTCGGTGGTCGGGAAACCCGTGGGCCCGCCCCGGTGAAACCGAGAAGAGCGAAGCAGAGGAGGAGTGGCGCGTGTACGTGGAGATGACGGTGGCGGGGGTGGCACTGGACCCCCAGAGCAAGGGACCGGTGGTCCTGCTTCGGGATGCCGAGAAACACTACACTTTGCCGATCTGGATCGGCGTCCTCGAGGCGGCGGCCATCGCCTATGCCCTCGAGGGGGCGGAGCCGCCGCGGCCCATGACCCACGACCTGATGAAGATGCTCCTGGAGGAACTGGGAGCGGCGGTGCCCCGGATCGACGTGGACAGCCTCGAGGACAACGTCTTTCGAGCCAAGATCCATTTGGATCTCCCCGGCGGCGGGACGCGCCTCATCGACAGCCGCCCGTCCGACGCCCTGGCCTTGGGGCTTCGCACCGGGGCCAAGATCTTCGCCGAGGAGAAGGTCTTGCGCCGTGCGAGCGCCGTTCAGGTCAAGGACTCGAAGGGCACGGAAGGCGAGGGCGCCGAGGAGGGGGAGGACGCCTGGAAGGAGTTCCTCGAGAAGCTGGACGCAGACGCCTTCGGCAAGTACAAGATGTGACGGTGATGAGTGACGCGTGACGCGTGACGTGTGACGTGTGAGGGGTGAGGGGTGAGGGGGGCCGGGGGCGTCGAGAGGAAGGGGCGGAGGGAGGGAACGATGGAGAGCGCGCACTGGGTCGCCAGGCACCAATTCGGGCAGGCCTTTGCGCCGCCCCCGCCCGGGGCGGCGGCTCCGGCGGATCCGCCTCGGCGCTTTCGGGAGATCCTCCAGAAGATTCCTGTCGAGGTTTCGGACCGGTTCACGGGGTGCGGCTCTCCCATCCCCGAGGCGGTGGAGGGGCGCCGCATCCTCGATCTCGGTTGCGGCACGGGGCGCGATGTCTTCCTGTGCGCCGCCCTGGCCGGGCCCCACGGATACGTCCTCGGCGTGGACCGGGAGGACGAGTTGCTGGCGGTGGCTCGGCGTCACGTCGAGGCGGCCATGGAGCGCTTCGGGCACCCGGAGCCAAACGTGGCCTTTCGCAAGGGGAACATCGAGAATCTGGAGCACGTTGGTCTCGAGGACGAGGGGTTCGACGTCGTCATCTCCAACCGGGCCCTGGGGCTCATGCCCGACAAGCTCCGGGTGCTGCGCGAGGTGTACCGGGTCCTCAAGCCCGGAGGAGAGTTCTACTTCGCCGACGTGTACGCGGACCGGCGGCTCGCCGAGGGAGTCTCCAACGATCCCGAGGTGGGCCGTGAGCAGCTCGGGGGGGCGCTCTACGTGGGGGACTTCATCCGGCTCGGCCGGACCGGAGGGTTTGCCGACCCCCGCATCGTGGACCGTAGCCCCCTGCAGCTCGCCGATCCCGACCTCCAGAGCCGTCTGGGCGGGGTCCGGTTCTGGGCCGTCACCTTCCGGCTCTTCAAGGTTCGAGACCTGGAGGACGGGGAGGAGGACTGCGGCCAGGCCGCCCGGTACCGGGGAACCATCCCGGGGTGCCACCACCACTTTCGCCTCGACGCCGACAACCACTTCGAGACCGGCCGTGCCCTGCGGGTCGGCGGCAACACGGCTCGCATCCTCGCCGTATCCCGGCTTCGGCCCCACTTCGACCTCCTGGGGGACCAGAGCCTTCACTTCGGCCCCTTCTCCCGGTAGCGCCTTGGGCGCCCCCGAGGCCGGGGGCGCGGCCAGCACGGGGGGGGATCGGCTGCCGATTTCGGAATGGTTACCGGGGGTGCCCCGCCCGTTACCGGGGGTGCCCCGCCCGGTGTCTCGTGACGCCTCTCCGGGCTGTTCCCGCTCCCCGACCCGGGCACGGATGCTGCAAATCCTTTTGATCCCATTCCAGAGATTCCGCGCGCTGCGTGTCGCAGGGCTGGGGCAGGGATGCCCGTCCGCCGTGGAGCCAGGCCCCGGGGACCAGCTCCGGACGAGTGCGGTCGAGGGGAAGAGGACGGATCGCCGTGGCGGTGCGGAATGACGACCTGAGGGCCCTCAACGAGCGGCTGCTCGATGAGATCCTTCGGCGCGAGAGGGCCCAGGACCAACTGAGCCGGGTCTCCCGGGCGTGGACCGAGACGCTCGACGCGATCGAGGACCTCATCTCGGTCCACGACGCAGAGTTTCGCATCGTGCGGGCCAACCGGGCCCTGGCCAGGCGCTTCGGGTGCGAGCCGGCCGAGCTCATCGGCCAGCGGTGCTACCGGCTCTTCCACGGGACCGACGAGCCGTGGCCCGATTGTCCCCACCGCGAAGCGCAGGAAACCGTTACCACGGTGACGCGCGAGGTGAGCGACCCCCACTTCGGCACCCCCCTCCAGGTGACCTGTTCCCCCTACTGCGGCGGGGCCGGGAACCCGGTGGGGATCGTGCACGTCGCCCGGGACATCTCTGAGCAAAAGAGCCGGGAAGAGGAGCGGGAAGCCCTCGTGGCGCGGCTCCAGGACGCCCTTGCCCAGGCCAAGATCCTCAGCGGGCTCCTCCCCATCTGCGCCTCGTGCAAGAGCATCCGCGACGACCAGGGCTACTGGAACCAGATCGAGGGCTACATCCGCGAGCGGTCGGACGCCGAGTTCACCCACGGCATCTGCCCGGAGTGCGCCGAACGCCTCTATCCGGAGTGGGCGCGGAAGCGGAAGGCGGGGGTTGGGGGGTAGGGCTGTCCCTGCGAAACGCTTACAACCGGGGAAGCGGTCCCGGGCAAAGGGACGATCGGAGAGCCTTGCCCCCACCCACCCGCGTCCTCTGCCCGCAAGAGCCGCTGCGCCGAGGGCTGCGCGCCTTCGTGAGGGCGCCGCCGGGATGGGACGCCTCCCGCCGGGGACTTCTCCGGTGCCGAGGTTCCTCCCGGAGGTCCTTGCCTACACCGGTTGCCTCGGAGTCACCCTCGTCTTCACGAACGACCCCTCCCGATGGGCGTGTCCGCCAGCAGGTGCATGACCTGCCCCAG
>CAZYJP010000062.1:0-9209 GCA_964647795.1 uncultured Thermodesulfobacteriota bacterium | reverse complement strand
CCCCCAGGCCCGAGGCCTCATCGTGGGCATCACCCGGGGCACCACCCGCGCCCATCTGGCCCGGGCGGCGCTGGAGGCGATCTCCTACCAGACCCGCGACGCCCTCTCGGCCATGGAGCAGGCGAGCGGCGTGGAGCTCCGGGACCTCCGGGCCGACGGGGGAGCCGCCGCCAACGACCTCCTCCTCCAGCTCCAGGCCGACACCCTCGGCAAACCGGTGCTCCGGCCCCGGGTGACGGAGACCACGGCGCTGGGAGCCTCCTACCTGGCCGCGATCGGCGCGGAGCTCCTGGCGCCCGAGGCGGTCGCGGAACGCTGGGCCCTGGATCGGCGTTTCGAGCCATCGGTCGAACCCCTGGTGCGGGACCGGCTCTACGAAGGGTGGCGACGCGCTGTGGAGAGGGCCCGGAGCTGGGCGGAGTAGCCGCGGCGGAGCCCATCACCCATCCCTCGTCACTGGTCACTGGTCACCCGTCACGCCGCGCCGCGGCCCCCGCCACCCAGGGCCCCTCCTGCCCCTCGAAGCGCACCCGGCCCCGTTCCGCCAGGAGGTCCAGATGGCCGACGACCTCGCTGACGACGAGGAAGGCCTGGGATGAGGGGAACCCGGGGAAGAGCCGCTCCGCCACCTGCCAGGGACTCGAAAGGCCCTCCTCCACGAGGGTCCGAATGCGGGCCGCGCGATGCTCGTGCAGGGCGAGGCGGCGCCGGATCAGCTCCCACACCTCCCCCATGGGGTCGCCGTGGCCGGGAAGCACGGCAGCCGGCCGGAGAGCCGAGAGGCGCCCCAGGGTCTCCCGGTATCGGAGCAGGGTCTCTTCCCGGAACGCCCCGAGGCCGGGCTCGAGGATCGCGTTGGAGGAGATGTGGCGAAGGAGCGTATCCCCGGAGAGGAGGACCCGTTCCGACGGCTCCCAGAGGCAGAGCGCCCCGCGGGCGTGGCCCGGGGTGTGGAGCACCGCGAGGGTGCGGCCCCCCACCCGCAGGGTATCGCCCTCGCCCAGCGCGAGGACCTCGTCGAGGGGCTCGGTGTACGCCGGGAGCCTTGCGAAGCCCGCCTCCAGATCTCGGAGGACCTCCGGGGGCGCCCCCGCCCGCCGGCACACCTCCAGGAGGAAGCCCGCGATCCGGTCCCACTCTCCAGGCCCGTCCAGGAGCCGGGCGTGGTCCAGGGGATGGGCGTACACCGGGCAGCCGGAGGCGCCCCGAAGGCGCCGGGCGAGGCCCGCGTGGTCGTGGTGGGGGTGGGTCAGGATGAGCCGTTCCACGTCCTCCACTCGACGGCCGGCAGCCTCGAGGCCCGCGCACAGCGCCTCCCACGCCTCCTCGGTGCGCGGCCCGCAGTCCACGAGCGTCATGGGCGAGGGGCCCAGCAGGTAGGCGTTGACCGGGCCGACGGGGAACGGAGTGGGAATCGGGATGGGGTGAGCGAACATCGTCAGGGGTCAGGCGTCAGGGGTCGGGGGTCGGGGGGGGGGGGGCGAGTACCGGGGGCCGAGAACGGAGCGCCCCCGCCGTAGGGCGGGGGCGTCGGCCTGCGGAAGCCCGGGCCTCATTTTCGACGGGAGAGCTTGTCCTTGAAGAGGTCCCCCAGGGTGCCCATCGACCCGGTGGCCTCGGGCTGGCTGGCCCGGTACTCCCGCGCGGCCTGAGCCTCTCTCCCCTCCCCGACTGCCTTGCGCGAGAGACGGATGCGACGGCCGCCTTCCTCCACGTCCAGGACCATCACCTCAAGGGGATCCTCTGCGCGGAACATGCGGGAGTGGTCGGTGCCCTTGGGCGTCCCCATCTCCGCGTTGGGCACGAGCCCCGTGTGGCCGGAGGGCAGCCGGACGAAGAGGCCGAAGTCCACGACCTTCTCGACGGCGCCTTCCAGCACGGACCCCGGCGCGGGCAGGCTGCCGAGGGACTCCTGGTGGCGGTACTCCAGTGAGAGAGAGATCTTCCGCGCCGCCGGGTCCACCCCCACGATCTCCGCCTCCACCACCTCCCCGGGCTGGAGGACATCTTTGGGGTGCTTCACCCGCCTCCCGGTTCCCAGGGCCGAGATGTGGATCAAGCCGTCGACGCCCGGCTGCAGGGTGACGAAGGCCCCGAAGTTCGTCAGTCGCGCCACCGTTCCCGTGACCCGTTCCCCCTGCCGGTATTGGGCGGCCACGCCGTCCCAGGGATCGCCTGCGAGCGCCTTTAGGGAGAGGCTCACCCGGTCGCGCTCCCAGTCCACGGTGAGAACCTTCGCCGATACCTGCTGGCCGGGGGAGACCACTTCGGCCGGCGACTCGACCCGGGACCAGCTCATCTCCGAGATGGGAATGAGGGCGTCCACGCCCCCCAGGTCCACAAAAGCGCCGAAGTTCTGCACCGAGCGCACCAGGCCGGTGACGACCTCGCCCGGAGCCAGGCGCGCCTTGAGCACCTCCCGGGCCTGGATGCGCTCCTCCTCGAGGAGGGCCCGGCGGGAGACGATGATGTTACGGCCCTTCTCCTTGAACTCGAGCACCCGGAAGGGAAAGATCTGACCCTGGTACTCCTGGGCCTCCTTGGGCCAGCGCAGGTCGATCTGGCTCAGGGGGCAGAAGGCCCTCAGGCCCGCGAGACGCACCTCGAACCCCCCCTTGACCGGCTGGACGACCCGACCCTCCACCGGGATCCCGCTGCGCCACGCCTCCTCCACGGTGGACAGGGAAGCGCCCCGGGCACTGACCCGGGTGGTCAGGAGGACCTCGCCCCCGTCCGACGAGAGGACGAAGGCCTCGATCTCGTCGCCTTCGTCCGGGAGTCGGGCTGCCGGGGGCTGCCCCTCCTCGGCAGGGGCGGCGGCGAACTCATCCGCCCGGATCCCGCCCTCCTGTTTGCCGCCCAGGCTGACGAAGACCCAATCCCCCGATACGCGCACCACGCGGACCTTGATCTTCTCGCCCTTGCGCCAGCGCACCGGGGTCTGCCCCTCGGCCGATCCGAGCATCTCCGCGAAGTCCTGGGGAGTCTCCGCCTCCGCCGCCGCTGCGGCGGCAGTCTCCCCGGGGACAGCGTCGCCCGGGAGCTGGGGGGTCCCTCCGCCGGTCCCGGCAGCGGGCTGTTTCGTTTCGTCCATCGGGGCTTTTCCTCCTTCGGGGTGAAAATTGCGCTGAGGATACACACCCCGTCCCACGCGGTGCAAGGACAACCGCGGGCCGGCCGCAAAGGCAATCCGCCGTCACCGCCCCCGATCCCTGCACCCCCGCCGTGCAGGCGTCGGTCGTGACCGCTCCCCCACGGAGACGCTTCCCGGTGACCCTTCCCTGCCGGGACGGAGGACCCGACCCCACGACCATTCCGCGGAACCGGTCCGGAATCGTTCTTATCCCTACCTTCTTGCTCAACTACACTCTTCCCGGGTCGCCTCGACGCGTCGGCCGGCGGCTTGCCTTCGTTAGGGAACGTGGGCATTTGCGAACGTCGTTTTGTAGCCCTCGTCTTGGGCCAATTGAATTCTTCGGCGATATTCGATAGTTGCTCGTCCATTTCTCCGGGCTGAGCATTGACCTCAGTCTCATGGGGACCAAATAAAAGTTGCACAAACGATATTTGTCATTGACATCGGGCTCGCGTCCTGCTCTATTCTACACCTGACGAATGCCCAACCGTGCGGCCGGTCAGCACCCCACGAGTGCACCGGCGCACGAGCCCGCGCATTGGCGCGACCGCCATGACAGGGAAATCGACATGCAGGACATGAAGTCCCACATCTGCGAGAACGCGCTGACCCTGTTCCTTGAGCAAGGATACGACAACACGGCCCTGTCGCAGGTAGCGAAGGCTTGCGGAATTACGAAGGCGGGACTCTACCACTACTTCAACAACAAAGAATTGCTTCTATACGAAGTGCACAGGCTCCACGTTGAAAATAATTTCACTCCGCTGCTGGATGAAATAGAATCAATCGAAGACCCAAACCTCCGGCTAGAATTATTTACTAGACATTATATTGCACTAATTACTAGAGATCCTTCTGCTAGATTGCTTGTACAGGAAGTCAAGCGGCTTGACACAGTGCATCAAGTTCAAATCAGAGAAAGTTGGCGGCGGGCCTATGGCATTGTTAAGGGCTCGATAAGTCAGCTTCAAGACTCCGGGGACCACAAAAAGCTGAACTCGGCGTTCGCCGCGCTCGCATTGATCGGCATGACGACCTGGATCCTCTACTGGTACGACTATGATCGGCCGGACTCCCAAGAAGACCTGGCGAGCACCTGCCTGGAGATCTTCCTGAACGGGATCCGACAGTCCCCGGGCTGAAGGCTTGCCGTCGCCGCCGTTCGATCCGCAGGCCGCCGGCCCGAGCGAGGTCGGCGCGCCGGGCTTTCCCCCCCAACCCTGCAGCAGGAGGCAGACCATGAAGAGGATCGTCCGGAGCTCCTTCCTATTCGCCGCATTCTTCTCGCTCCTGACAGGGGCCGCGTTCGGCGAAACCGTGGTGATCAAGGCGATCACGGCGTTCCCCAAGAACCACACAAACTGCGACCCGGTGCAGATCTTCATCGACAAGGTCAACGAACGCGCCGGCGGGCGGCTCACGATCGAGTGGGTCGGGGGGCCGGAGGTCCTGCAGACCTTCGACCAGGTCCACGCGCTCAAGGCCGGCACCATCGACGCGATCCTCTACTATCCCTTCGGGTACATGAAACCCCTCATGCCGGAGTGCTGGGCGAAGGGGCTGTCACAGCTGACCGCGTGGGAAGAGCGAGCGTCCGGAGCCTACGAGCTCTGGGAGGAAATCATCGCGAAGCGGATCAACGCAAAATATCTCGGCCAGTTTCACAGCCAGATTCCCTTCACGATCTACACAAACAAACGCGTCACGAAGCTCGACGATTTCAAGAACCTGAAGATCCGCTCCATGCCGCTCTACATCCCGTTCTTGAAGGCCTTGGGCGCCTCCCCGGTCACGATTCCCCCGCCCGAAATCTACACGTCCATGGAGCGGGGCGTGGTCGACGGCTTCATCTGGCCCCGGGAAGGGATGGCAAGCTTTGGTCTGCAGGAAGTCACCAAGTTCCAGTTGGCCACACCCCTGTTCCAGGTCGAGCCCGCCACGATGATCAACCTGGCCAAGTGGAACAAGATTCCGAAAGATTTGCAGGATCTCATGATGGACGTCATGAAGGACATGGAGTACATCGGCACCATGCGGATGATCATGCTGGACCAGAAGGAAGATCAGGTGAAACGTGCAGCGGGCGTGGAGGTGATTGCTCTGCCACCGGCCGAGGAAGCCAAGCTCATCCAGACGGCCGACGACGTCACCTGGAATTACGTGACGGAGGCCGCTCCGGAGTATGGGCCCAGACTCAGGGCGGCGTCCCGGAAGGAGGCGCTACCCAAGGGCTCCTTCCCCTGGCAGCGCTAGCCGCGCCGGGTGAGACACGTCCGTCCGCGCTGGGCTCGCGAGAGGACGCGGGCCGAAGGCGAACGGAAAGCACCGGGCCGGCGGGCTCTCGACACCGAAACGGCCGCTTGAGGCGCGCGCGGTAGCGCAACGAGTCATTGGGGGGCGCCGGCCCCGGAGCCGGCGCCCCCTTCTCTCGAAGGGAAACGCACCATGACGCCGGAGACCCTGCATCGACGCGTTACCGATTTCATGGCCGCCGCGGCAGGCGGGTGTTTGGTGGCCATCGTCTTGATCATCTGTATCGACGTCGGCATGCGCTACTTCCTCAGCAGACCCCAGATCTGGACCGTAGAGATCTGCGAGTACCTGTTGTTCGCGATCACGTTCCTCGGCGCTCCATGGTTGCTTCGGGTAAACGGACACGTCAACGTCGATATCGTTACCGAACACCTGTCGAAGAAGACCAGGGATTATCTGAATGTGTTCTCCTGCACCGTCGGTGCCCTCGTCTGCGCCATCCTTACATACTTCGGTGTCGTCACGGCGATCGACTGTTTTCGAACGGGGGTCATAGAAGTCCGAACACTGGACGTGCCAAAGTACTACTTCATGGTCCTGATTGCCATCGGTTATTTTCTGCTATTTGGTGAGTTTTGTCGCCAAGGCCTCCGCCAGATTGCTGCCATGAGGAAGGAGCCCTGATGGAATGGTGGATGGTCCTCGGCGGCATCGGCGGGCTTTTCATCCTGCTCCTGGCCGCCGGCTTACCGGTGTTCATTGCGTTCACCATCATCGACGTCGTCTTCATCTACCTGCTCTGGGGCGGGACGACCGGCCTCAGTCAGCTGATGTACTCCATCTTCAGCTCGGTCAGCACCTTCGTGCTCCTGCCGGTCCCCCTTTTCGTCCTGATGGGGGAGCTCCTCTTCCACTCCGGGATCTTCATCAAAGCCTTGGACACGTTGGACAAGTGGATGGGCAGGCTGCCAGGCAGGCTGTGCATCCTGAGCGTCGCGGGAGGCACGATGTTCTCGACGCTGAGCGGCTCGAGCATGGGAACGTCGGCCATGCTCGGCTCGCTGCTGCTCCCGGACATGGAGAAGAGGGGCTACCACAAGACGTTGGCCATCGGCTCCTGCATGAGCGGGTCCCTGGCCATGATCATCCCGCCCAGCGCCCTGGCGGTGGTCCTGGGCTCTCTGATGCAGATCTCCATCGGCAAGATCCTGATTGCCGGCATCCTTCCCGGGATCCTGATGGCCACGCTGTACGCCGCCTACATCGTCGGGCGGTGCGCCCTCCAGCCCAACCTCGCGCCCGACTATGCACCTCAGCATGTGCCCTGGTCCGTGAAGATCCTTTCCTTCGGCAAGAATGTAGCGCCCTTCGGCGCCATCGTGTTTGTCGTCACCGGTCTCATCTTCGCCGGGATCGCAGGACCCACCGAGGCCGCAGCTCTCGGCGTGGTGGCCACGGCGTTGGTGATCGCAGCCTACCGGCGGCTGAGTCGGCAAGTGGTACGCAAGTCCCTCGAATCGACGCTGCGCATCAGCGTAATGATGTTCATGATCCTGACCGGGTCCACCGCGTTCAGCCAGATCCTCGCGTTCACCGGGGCGAGCCGGGGACTGGTGGAGTTCGTGATCGGGTTCGAAATGCCCGCCCTCTTCCTCATCGTCGTGATGCAGGGACTGATGATCGCTCTGGGCGCCTTCATGGAGCCGGTGTCGATCATGATGATCACCCTTCCCATCTTCCTTCCCATCGTAGGGGTCACGGGGTTCGACCCCGTGTGGTTTGGTCTGCTGACTCTGATCAACATGGAAATCGGGATGAAAACCCCCCCGTTCGGACTGTGCCTGTTCGTCATGAAAGGAGTGGCCCGGCCGGGCACTACAATGGCCGATATCTACCGGTCTGCCGCACCCTTCGTGGCGCTGGATCTGCTCGCCATGCTGATCATCCTGTGGTTCCCGGGAATCGCCCTGTTCTTGACGCGGTACGTGTAGTCACCCCTTTGGCAAATCGCGGAGTTGCGAGGAACGCCATGAATGCGCAGTTCAGCTGGGAGCAAAAGGAGTTCCGTCGCCAGGTCGCCCGGTTCGTGGACGAGAAGGTGGTGCCAATCGCCCAGGAGATCGACGAGACCGGTCGGCCTCCCGTAGAGCTCGTTCGGGAGCTCGGACGCCTGGGATACCTGGGGGTCAAGTTTCCAGAGGTGTACGGGGGCATCGGCGTGGCCGAGCCCAACGTGTACCACTGCCTGCTGGTCGAGGAGCTCGCCAGGGGCTCGGCCGGCTTCTCCTGCCTCGTGGCCATGGCCACTGCCCTCCCGCCCTCGTCGGTCTTCCGGTGGGGGACCGAGGACCACAAGCAGAAATACCTCGTCCCCGCCCTCCGGGGCGAGAGGATCGGGGCGTTCTCCCTCACCGAGCCGAACGCCGGCTCGGACGCCGCCGCCATCAGGACCCGCGCGGTGCGGAAGGGGGACCGCTGGGTCATCAACGGCACGAAGATCTTCACGAGCAACGGCACCGTGGCCGATTTCATCATTGTGGCGGCCAAGACCGACCCGTCCCGGGGCATCGACGGGATCTCGCTCTTCCTCGTGGACACCGGGACGCCCGGGTTCCGCATTGGCCAGCGCCTCAAGAAGTTCTCCACTCGCTGCCACGACACCGCCGAGCTGGTGTTCGACGACGTAACGGTCCCTGCCGACCATCTCCTGGGCGAGGAGAACGCCGGGTTCCGAAACCTCCTGGACCTGTTGGACGAGGACCGGATCATGACCGCCGCCACGGCCCTGGGCACGGCGAAGGCCGCCTACCGGGCCGCTTACGACTACGCCAAGGAGCGCCAGCAATTCGGCAGACCGATCAGCGACTTCCAGGCAGTGAAGTTCCGGCTCGTGGACATGCTGGTCAGGGTGGAGATGGCGGAGCTTTACACCTACCACGCGGCCCGTGTGGCGGACCGCGGCAAGGGTGTGCGCAAGGAAGCTGCCCTCGCGAAGATCATCGTGTGCGAGGCGGCCAACGAGGTATGCCGGATGGCGAGCGCGGTGTTCGGCGGGTACGGTCTGATGGAGGATTACCCGGTGCAGCGCTACCTGCGGGACTCCTTCTTCCCCTTGATCGGGGGCGGCACTCCGGACATCATGCGGGTCGTCGTCGCCCGGGAGATCGGGCTGTGAGGCAGGCGGCGGAGAGGGCGGAGACATGAGGGACATCGTCCTGCGCGTGAATGGGCTGGAACACGCGGTCCGAGTGAAGGACCACTGGACGCTACTGGACGTCCTGCGGGACCAGCTCGGCTACACCGGAGCGAAGAAGGGCTGCGACAAGGGAGAGTGCGGGGCCTGTACGGTGATCGTCGACGGGCGCGCGCTCCAGGCCTGTCTGCTCCTCGCGGTCGAGGCCGAGGGTCGGGACGTGACGACCGTGGAGGGCCTCTCCCGCGGGGGCGAACTGGACCCGCTCCAAGTCGCGTTCCATGAGCTGGGGGCTGTGCAATGCGGGTTCTGCACCCCCGGAATGCTCATGACGGCCAAGGCGCTCCTCGGGAGGAACCCGGACCCCTCGGCGGGCGACATCCGCCGGGAGCTCTCCGGGAACCTGTGCCGGTGCACCGGCTACGTGAAAATCGTGGCGGCGGTGCAGCAGGCCGCCGAGCGGGGCCGGGACGCTCCGGCAGGGGGCACGCCGTGAGGACCGACTATGTCAACATCGGCAAGCGCCTGCCCCGGGTGGACGGGATCGTCAAGGTCACCGGCGAGGCGAAGTATGCGGCAGACCTCTCCCTTCCCGGCATGCTCCACGGAAAGATTCTGCGCAGCCCC
>CAZYJP010000061.1:0-9279 GCA_964647795.1 uncultured Thermodesulfobacteriota bacterium | reverse complement strand
TGGGGCGCCGGCGCGGCCGCGCCACGGACGAGGGGGCCCGGGCCGAGGCCCAGGCCATCCGGGAAGAGGCCCGCAAGGAAGCGGAGATCCTGAAGAAGGAGGTGGTCCTCCGAGCCAAGGAGGAGACCTTCGCGGAGCGGGCGCGCGTCGAGAAGGAGTTGGACGAGCGCAAGAGCGAGGTCCTAACCGTCGAGAAGCGCGTACAGCAGCGGGAGGGCAATCTCGAAAAGAAGGAGGAAAACCTCGACAAGCGCGAGAGCCGTCTCCAGGAGCGCGAAGACAGCCTGGAGGCGCGTGGGTCCGAGCTGGAGCGGGCGCGCGAAGACGTGGACGCCAAGTCTGCCGAGGTGACCCGCCAACTCGAGCGGGTCGCCGGGATGAGCGCCGAGGAGGCCGTGGAGGAGCTCAAGCAGGCTCTCCTGAGCGAGGCCCGGCACGATGCGGCCCGGGAGATCCGAGAGGCTGAGGAGGAGGCGAGGAAGGTCGCCGACAAGAAGGCCAAAGAGATCATCAGCCTGGCCATCCAGCGCTATGCCGGCGAGTACGTCGCGGAGCGCACGGTGACGAGTGTCCAGCTCCCCGGAGAGGAGATGAAGGGGCGCATCATCGGCCGCGAGGGCCGCAACATCCGTGCCATCGAGGCGGCCACGGGGATCGACCTGATCGTGGACGACACGCCGGAAACCGTGCTCCTGTCCGGGTACAATCCCGTGCGTCGAGAGATCGCCCGGGTATCCCTGGAGCGCCTCATCAGCGACGGCCGGATCCACCCGGCCCGGATCGAGGAGGTGGTCAAGAAGGCCACCAAGGATGTCGAGCAGGAGCTCAAGGAGGCTGGCGAGCAGGCAACCTTCGACGTGGGGGTGCACGGCATCCACCCCGACGTCGTCAACCTCCTCGGCCGCCTCAAGTACCGTTCGTCCTTTGCCCAGAACGTGCTCACCCACTCGCTGGAGGTGGCGTTCCTCTGCGGCATCATGGCCTCGGAGTTGGGGCTCAACGTCAAGCAGGCGAAGCGGGCGGGGCTGCTCCACGACCTCGGCAAGGCGGTGGACCACGAGGTCGAGGGGTCCCACGCCACCATCGGTGCGGACCTGTGCCGCAAGTACGGTGAGCCCAGGGAGATCGTTCACGCGGTCGCCGCCCACCACGACGACGTCAAGCCCGAGTCGATCCTGGCGGTCCTGGTCCAGTCCGCCGATGCGCTCTCGGCGGCTCGGCCCGGGGCCCGCAGGGAGATGCTCGAGACCTACGTCAAGCGCCTGGAGGATTTGGAGCGCATCGCCAACTCCTTCGACGGGGTCGCGAAGTCCTTCGCCATTCAGGCCGGCCGGGAGATCCGGATCATCGTGAACAACGACCGGGTGGGCGACGACGACGCGGTACTCCTGTCCAAGGACATCGCCCGCAAGGTGGAGAAGGAGCTCTCCTACCCGGGTCAGATCCGCATCACCGTGATCCGGGAGACGCGGGCGGTGGAGTACGCCAAGTAGTGGGCGCCCTTCCCATCCTCTTCCTGGGCGACGTGGTGGGGGAGCCCGGTCTCAGGGCGGTGCAGGCCCGGCTTCCGGGGCTGGTGGCGGAGACCGGCGCGCGGCTCGTGATTGCCAACGGGGAAAATTCTGCCGCCGGATTGGGGATCACGGGAGCTGCGGCCCGGACCCTCTTCGCCGCCGGCGTCCACGTGATCACCACGGGAAACCACGTCTGGGACAAGAAGGAGATCCTGGAGCGATTGGAACACCTGCCGCGGCTGCTGCGGCCGGCCAACTACCCGCCGGGGACTCCCGGCACGGGCTGGTGCACCGTGGAAGTGGACGGGGTGCCGGTGGGCGTGGCGAACCTGTCGGGCCGGATCTTCATGGACCCGCTGGACTGTCCTTTCCAGGGGGCGGACGCGGTGTTCGCCCGCATTCCCCCGGAGGTCCGGGTTCGACTCCTCGACTTCCACGCGGAGGCCACGAGCGAGAAGCAGGCGATGGCCTGGTACCTCGACGGCCGGGTGACGGCCGTGCTGGGGACCCACACCCACGTGGCTACGGCGGATGCCCGGGTGCTCCCCGGCGGAACCGGGTTCATCACCGACGTGGGGATGACGGGGGTGCTCGACTCGGTCATCGGGGTGTCCGCTCCTCGGGCGGTGGAGCGGTTTCGCACGAGGATCCCCCGGGGTTACGCCGTGGCCGAGGGGGAGGCGACCGTGTGCGGGGTGCTGCTGGTGGCAGACACCGATACCGGCAGGTGCGTGCGGATCCAGCGGGTGGAGAGCGGGCCGCGCCCGTGATGCCCGAAGGGGGGGCTTCACGACGTGGTCCCATCCCGGTATTGGCTTTGGGGGGCTGGACCCGTGCGCCGGGCCCGGCTGCTGTGATATGGTCCCGGACCTTCGGGGCAACCCCTTCGGTTCGACAAGGGTGACGGCATGGAGGAACGCAGCGACAACCCCCTGCTCCGGCAGCGGCTCGAGACCCTCGAGGGCCTCCGCGCCGCGGGTGTGAACCCCTATCCCAACGACTTTCGTCCCACCCACACCGCGGCCGAGGTGTGCGCCGAGCACGGCGACAAGGACGCCGGAGCCCTGGCAGACCTCTCTGCAACCTTCGCGCTCGCCGGGCGGGTGGTGGCCGTGCGCAGTTTCGGCAAGGCGGCGTTCGTCAAGCTCCAGGACCGCTCCGGGCAGCTTCAGGCCTTCGTGAAGCGCGACCGGGTAGGGGAGGAGGCCTTCGGGCTCTTCTCCCGCACCGACGTGGGGGACTTCCTTGGGGTGGAGGGGCCTCTTTTCCGGACCCGAACGGGGGAGCTGACCCTCGAGGCACTGAGCGTGCGCCTGCTGTGCAAGAGCCTGCGCCCGCTCCCGGAGAAGTGGCACGGTCTCACCGACAAGGAGACCCGGTATCGGCAGCGCTACGTCGACTTGATGGTCAACCCGGAGGTCCGCGAAACCTTCCGGCGGAGGAGCCGTCTCATCCATGTCATGCGGGAGTTCTTCCTGGCCCGGGACTTCCTGGAGATGGAGACCCCCATGATGCAGCCGATTCCGGGGGGCGCGACCGCGAGGCCCTTCGTCACCCACCACAATGCCCTGGACATGAGGCTGTATCTTCGCGTGGCGCCGGAGCTCTACCTCAAGCGCCTGGTGGTGGGGGGCGTGGAGCGCGTGTTCGAGATCAACCGGAACTTTCGCAACGAGGGGCTCTCGAACCAGCACAACCCCGAGTTCACGATGCTCGAGTTCTACCAGGCCTACGCGACCTACGAAGACTTGATGGACCTCACCGAGGAGCTCTTCGTGCACCTGGCCGGGGAGCTGACCGGGGGACGGAAGATCATGTACCAGGGGGAAGAGGTGGATTTCACCCCCCCGTGGCCCCGCCTGACCGTGCAGCAGGCGGTGGCACGCTACGGGGAGCTTACCGAGGCCCAGATCGAGGACCCGGAGGCCCTGCGGGCCTACGCGGCCCGCCTGGGGATCGAAGCCGCGGGCCTCTCCCACGGGAAGCTCCTGGCCGAGGTCTTCGAGACCGTCGCGGAGGCCCACCTGCTGCAGCCCACCTTCGTGACCCGGTACCCGGTGGAGGTCTCTCCCCTTTCCCGCCGCAACGAGGGGGACCCCCGTTTCGTCGACCGCTTCGAGCTCTACATCGCCCGCCGGGAGATCGCCAACGCCTTCAGCGAGCTCAACGACCCGGTGGACCAGCTCGACCGCTTTCGCGAGCAGACCCTGGAGAGGGAGGCGGGGGACGAGGAGGCCCACTGGGTCGACCTCGACTACGTCCGGGCACTGGAGTACGGGATGCCCCCGGCTGCCGGGGAGGGCATCGGGATCGATCGGGTCGTCATGCTCTTCACGGACAGCCCCTCGATCCGAGACGTGATCCTCTTCCCCCACATGCGCCCGGAGGGGTGAGCGGTGGGTGCACCCTACGAGCTGGGCATCGCCCTTCGCTATCTCAAGGCCCGAAGGGGGGAGCTCTTCATTTCCCTCATCACCTGGATCAGCGTAGGGGGGGTGGCGCTGGGCGTCATGGCCCTGGTGGTGGTGCTCTCGGTGATGACCGGGTTCGAGGAGGACCTGCGGGACAAGATCCTGGGGGCCACGCCCCACGTGACCGTCTATCCCATGGGGCCCACCCTGGCGAACCCCTCCGCGGTAGTCCGGGAGCTGGAGCAGGTCCAGGGGGTGGTCGCCGCTACACCGTTCGCCATGAGCCAGGTGATGCTCATGGCCGGCAGGGCGGTCCAGGGCGCGGTGTTCCGGGGCATCGACGTCGAGAGCGGAGTGCGGGCGACAGACGTCGAGCGGTTCCTCGTGGAGGGCAGCCTGCCGGACGTCCGAGGCGACGTCCCCGGGCTCCTGGTGGGCCGGGAGATGGCCCGGAACATGGGCCTCTTCGTCGGCGACGTGGTGCAGGTGGTGAGCCCCGCCGGGAACCCGACTCCTCTGGGTCTCGTGCCGCGGATGCGGGCCTTCCGAGTCGCGGGGATCTTCGCCTCGGGCATGTACGAGTACGACACGAGCTTTCTCTTCACCGCGTTGGAAACCGCCCAGGATTTCCTGCGCCTGGGGGAGGGGGTGAACGGCATAGAGGTGAGGACCCGGGACCTGTACGGGGCCGGCAAGGTGGCCCGGGCCATCGAGGTGCGATTGGGTCCCGGGTATTGGACGCGCGACTGGATGGAGATGAATCGCAACCTCTTCAGCGCCCTCAAGCTCGAGAAGATCGTGATGTTCGTCATTCTGGCGCTCATCGTGCTCGTCGCCGCGTTCAACATTGCCGCCACCCTGATCATGGTGGTGCTCGAGAAGGCCCGGGATATCGGCATCCTGAAATCCATGGGTGCCACGGGGAGGTCGATCCGCCGCATCTTCATGCTCGAGGGGCTCGTGATCGGCGGGTTGGGAACGAGCGGGGGGCTCGTGGGGGGGTGGGCCCTGTGCGTCCTCCTGAAACGCTACAAGTTCATCGACCTGCCGAGCGACGTCTACTACATCGATACCCTCCCCGTGGTGATGAAGCCGGAGGTGTTCGCGCTGGTGGGGGCGTGTGCGGTCGCCCTGTGCTTCCTGGCGACCCTGTACCCCTCCTGGCAGGCCGCCCGGCTGGACCCGGTGGAGATCCTCCGGTACGAGTAGATGGGCATGGGCTTCCTCTTCCGCAGGGACAAGAAGGACGAGAAGGCCGCGGCCGAGGAGCACTTTACCCGGGGCCAGTGGTCTCAGGCGCTGGAAGCCTATCTGCGCCTGGCGGCACGTGAGCCCGAGAACGTCAACGTCCTGCGCCGGGTCGCCGATCTCCAGGCGAGGGCGGGGAGGCGCGCGGAAGCCGCCGCGAACTATCGGAAATTGGCCGATCTGTATGCTCACGGCGGCTTCCTGATCCAGGCGATCGCGATCCAGAAGATCCTGCTCCGGCTCGATCCCTCGGCCGACGACGTGGGGAAGGTGTTGGCAGGCCTCTACGCCCGGCGTGGCATGGGTTCCCGGGAGTCGGAGGCGGAGCGGCGAACCCTTCCCGAAATTCCCCTCCTCTCCGACCTGGACCCGGGCGCCTTCGCCCAGCTGGTCGACCGGCTGGTGCCGCGCTCCCTGGGCATGGGCGAGACACTCTTTCGACAGGGGGATGCCGGGGATTCGATCTTCGTCATCACCTCGGGGTCGGTGCGGGTGACTCGGGGGGACCTGACGCTGGCCGAACTGGGTGAGGGGGCGTTCCTCGGCGAAGCGGCTTTCTTCAGTCACGAGACCCGCAACGCGGATGTGACGGCGGTGGCGCCCAGCGAGCTCCTCGAGATCCGAAGGCAGGACACCGAGGCGCTCATGGCCACGTACCCCGGAGTGGGGAACGCACTGGAGGCCTTCTATCGGAAGAGGGTGTTGGAAGGAGTCCTGGCCGCGTCGCCGATCTTCCGGCTCCTGCCCGAGGGGGAACGCAGGCAGCTGGCAGATCTCTTCCGGACCGTGCAGGTGGCCGCCGGCGAGGTGCTCATCCGAGAGGGGGACACGGACCGTTCCCTGTACCTGGTCAAGCGGGGCCTGTTCACGGTCACCGCCCACACCCCCGGGGCGCGGAAACCCGTGCACCTTGCGGAGCTCGGCCCCGGAACCCTGTTCGGAGAGGTGGCACTGCTGAGCCGGACCCCGCGCACCGCCACGGTCACCGCGTTTCAGGATGGGGAGGTGCTGCGTGTGCCCGAAGAGGAGATAGATCTGGTGCTGGCGTCCCACCAGCCGCTGCGGCTGGCCCTGGCGCGCCTGCGGGACGAGCGGGCGGCGGCGACCATAGCCCAGGTCGTGGGGAGATTCCCCTGATGGAACCCTTGATTGAAGCCAGGGGTGTGCGGAAGGTGTTTTCCCAGGGGGGAGCCCGCTTGGAGGTGCTCAAGGGGATCGATCTCACTGTGGGCCGGGGCGAGTGCCTGGCCGTGGTGGGTGCCTCGGGGGCCGGAAAGTCCACGCTGCTCCACATCCTGGGGGCACTGGACCGGCCCACGGAGGGGGAGGTACGGTTCCGGGGAGAGGCGGTCTTCCACCGTTCGGAGCCGGAATTGGCCAATTTCCGGAACCGCTATGTGGGGTTCGTCTTCCAGTTCCACCACCTGTTGGCCGAGTTCACCGCCCTGGAGAACGCTGCCATGCCCGCGAGGATCTCGGGCCGCTCCCGGGAGGACGCCGAGGCCCGAGCTCAGGAAATCCTTGAGGCAGTAGGCCTCGGGGCCCGCCTGACCCACCGGCCGGGGGAGCTGTCCGGGGGCGAGCAGCAGCGGGTGGCCCTGGCCCGAGCCCTGGTGCTGGACCCGGAGCTCCTCCTGGCCGACGAGCCCACGGGCAACCTTGACCACCGCACGGGTGCGGCGGTGCACCGCCTCATGCTGGACTGGAACCGCCGCACGGGCACCACCCTGGTCGTGGTGACCCACAATCGTGAATTGGCGGAGTCGATGGATCGAATCGTCACCCTGGCGGACGGGCGGGTGACGGATGAAGAGAGGATGGCGCGGTGAAGAAGCTTCTCTGCCTGGCCCTAGGTCTCTTGCTGGCGGCCGGGGCTTCTGCCGCGGACCGGACTCTCACGGGTGTGGCGGTGCGGGGGAATCTGAGGGTCGAGGAGGGATTGGTCCTCCAGCGGGTCTCGAGCAGCCCCGGGGAGCCTTACGACGCGGCCCGGGTCCGAGAGGACCTGGCCGCCATTTACGCCCTGGGGTACTTCGACGACATCGTGGTGGAGCTCGGGGACGACGGGGTGCTCACCTTCGTGGTTCTCGAACGCCCGGCCCTTCGCGACTGGAAGACCGAGGGGGTGGACAACCTGGACAAGGAGGACATCGAGAAGGCAGTCCCCCTGAAGAGGCGCGAGATCCTCGACGAAGCCCGGGTCGAGGACGGGGCTCGGGCGATTCGGGACCTCTACCGGGACAAGGGTTACTACCTTGCGGACGTGCAGGCCGAGGTCGTCCCCTTGGCCGACGGGCGCAATCACGTCGATGTGGTCTACCGGGCCTCCGAGGGGGAGAAGGTGCGGGTCAAGGACGTCAACCTGCTGGGGGTGCGGGAGACGGAGAAGAAGGCTCTTCGCAAGGGGTTGGCCACCAGCACCGCGGGGCCGTGGTCCTGGATCACCGGCTCGGGGACCTTCAAGGATGCCGATCTCGAGAGGGACCGGGAGGTGATCCGGGGCTACTACCTCAACCGCGGGTTCGTGGACGTGGAGGTGAAGGACCCGCTGGTCTCCCTCACGCCGGACCGCCGGTGGCTCAAGCTCGACATCCCGGTCACCGAGGGCGAGTCCCATGCCGTGGGGAAGGTGACGTTCTCCGGTGATCTGGACTTCCCCGACGAGGTCCTCCGAAAGGCGGCGGGGCTCACCGAGGGGGACACCTTCCGCAGCGACGATTTCCGGAATGCCCATGAGGGCCTCACCGACCTGTACGCCGATATCGGCTATGCCTTCGTCGACGTGGACCCGCGTACCCGGGTCGACCCGGAGGCCCGCACCGTGGACCTCGACTTCGCCATCCACAAGGGAGAGCTGGTCTATCTGGGGCGCATCGAGGTGCGGGGAAACACCAAGACCCGCGACCGGGTGGTGCGCCGGGAAGTCCGTCTGGCGGAAGGGGAGCTCTACAACGGCACGGCCATCCAGAGGACCCGCAGCAGGATCGAGAACCTGGGGTATTTCGAGAAAGTGAACCTCACGACCCACCGCCGCCCCGGGACCAACCTGTTGGACGTGGACATCGAGGTGGAGGAGAAGGCGACCGGCGCCTTCACTGTGGGCTCCGGCTACTCCTCGGTAGACGGGATCGTGGGCATGGCCAGCGTGAGCCAGCGAAACTTCATGGGCCTCGGCTATCAGCTCTCGGCCCAGGCGAATTTCGGGACGACGCGGGAGACCTACAGCCTGACCTTCAACAACCCCCGGGTCTTCGATTCCGACGTCTACGCGGGCATCGACCTGTACAAGTCGCGCAGGGAGTATACAGACTACACGATGGACGCCATCGGGGGGGCCCTCAAGCTCGGCAAGGCCCTGACCGAGGAGTGGCGCATCCGCGGGATCTACCGGCTCGAGGAGGCGGACGTCGGGGCCGTGAGTCCCGATGCCTCCGTTTTCCTCCGGGACCAGGAAGGGATCACGGTGACTTCCTCGATGACCACGCTGCTGACCTACGACTCCCGGGACAACCCCTGGGAGCCGCGTCGGGGCGTCAATGCCGAGGGGAGCGTGGAGTTGGCCGGGGGGCCCCTGGGGGGAGACGCGGCGTTCCTCAAGTACGGCATCGATGCCTCCCGGTACTTCCCCCTGTGGCTCCGGCACGTGCTCACTCTCCACAGCCGCGTGGGGTACGTCCACCCGTTGCAGGGGCGGACCATCCCGGTCTACGAGCGCTATTACCTGGGGGGCATCTCCTCCCTGCGGGGGTTCGACTCCCGGAGCGTCGGGCCGGTGGACGAGGTGAGCGGAGACGTGATCGGCGGGGACAAGGAGCTTCTCTTCAACGTCGAGTACCTCTTTCCCCTCGTCGAGGAGGCCAAGCTGCGGGGGGTCGTCTTCTTCGACGCGGGAAACGCATGGGAGGAGGGCGAGCCGTATCTCGATACGCCGCTGAGGCGGAGCGCGGGCGTCGGGGTGCGCTGGTTCAGCCCTCTGGGACCCCTTCGCCTGGAGTGGGGCTACGTGCTCGACCGCAAGAGTGGGGAGGACGCCTCCCAGTGGGAGTTCAGCATCGGCGGGTTCTTCTAGTACTATCAGGGTGCTGAAAACCCCCTCCCTGGGTTTT
>CAZYJP010000060.1:0-9312 GCA_964647795.1 uncultured Thermodesulfobacteriota bacterium | reverse complement strand
GGCCCAGCAGATCACGCCCGGCGCCTCCACACGCGCCGCCGAGGAGAGCTCTCCTCGCCCTCCTCGCCTTCCGGCCGGGCGAAGATCATCCGCCCGGCCGTGGTCTGCAGCACCGAAGTCACCACACCCCGGACGGACTGGCCGAGCTTCTCTCCCCCGCCCTCGACCACCACCATCGTTCCGTCCTCCAGGTAGCCCACCCCCTGGCCGGGTTCCTTGCCCTCCTTCTGGACGGTCACCTGCACCTCCTCGCCGGGCAGCACCACCGGACGGAGGGCATGGGCGAGCTGATGCACGTTGAGCGTGCGCACCCCTTGGAGCTCCGCGACTTTCGAGAGGTTGAAGTCGTTGGTCACCACGGTGGCACCGGTGGACTTGGCCAGCGCCACGATCTTGCCGTCCACCTCCTTCACCCGGGGGAAGTCGTGGTCCGTGATCCGGACTTCGATCCCCTCGAGGGCCTGCAGCCGCTCGAGAATCCCCAACCCGCGACGGCCGCGAGCCCTCTTGAGGGGGTCGGTGCTGTCCGCAATGCCCTGGACCTCGTTGAGGACGAACTGGGGCACCACCATGGGACCGCCGATGAAGCCCAACTCGACCATGTCCGCGATACGGCCGTCGATGATGGCCGACGTGTCGAGGATCTTCGGGCTCGCCGACGCCGCCACGCCGGACTTCCCGGCGACCAGGCGAAGCGCCCGAACACCTCTCTGCCCCGTCAACGCACCCAGGTACGTGAGGACCGCGACCATTCCGACCCAGGTCACGGAGGGAAGCCCCTCGGCTCCAAACGCTCTCCGGGCCCACACCGCGCCCAGGAGCCCCCCAAGGGTCCCCAGGCCCGCGCCGAGGACCGCATAAGGTGGCGTCCTCTGGACCACGCGCTCGACGAGATAGGATAGAGTGAACAGGGTCGCCCCCAGGGCGGCCCCGGCGAGGGGGGCCTGCTCCCAGGACGTCAAAGCGGGGCCCGCGAGGGCCCCGGAGATCAGGCAGATCAGGAAGAGACCTGATCGGAAGGTGCCTCTACCCAAGCCTCAGCCCTCCATGTGAGACACGTCCCCGAAGGCCAGCAGGATCTGTTCCTCCGCCTGGCTCGCCTTCTGGCCGTTGGCCACCGCGATCTCCTGGGAGAGCAACTCCATCGCCGTGTTCAGCATGCGCTTCTCGCCGTAGGAGAGGTTCTTTCCGGCCCGCAGCAGATACAAGTCGCGCAACACCTTGGCGATCTCCACCGCCGACCCCGTGCGGATCTTGTCACTGTATTCCCGGAAGCGACGATTCCAGGTTTGATTGTCACTGACGCGGCGGCGCTGTCGCAGCACCTGGAACACCCGATCCACTTCATCCTGGCCCATCACCTGCCGCAACCCCACCTCCCCGCACTTGCCCACTGGGATGATGATGGTCATCTCGCGGTCCAGGATCCGCATCACGTACACCTCGAGGGGTCTCCCCATCATGTCCCGGGTCTCGATGGCGGTAATCTCCCCCACCCCGTGGGCGGGATAGACGGCCTTGTCTCCAACACTGAACATGCGGCTTTCTCCTCTCCGACGCATTCCGCCGGCCTCCAAAACGAGAAATCCATGACCGGATGTTTTGTCCCCTCACGCCCTGTGCTAGATTCCGCCCGTCGATTCCCCGTCACAGGAGGCTCCTGCCGATGAACGCTTCCGACGTGTTCTACTCCGACCTTCGCACCAACCCCAGACGAAACCTCCTGGACAAGATCGAGGACCTCCTCCAGCGGGCCGGCGGGCCCACCCGTGTGAAACGGGGGGACCTGGTGGCCGTCAAGCTCCACTTCGGCGAGAAGGGAAACACCTCATTCCTTCGCCCGATCTTCGTGCGCCGCGTGGTGGACGTGCTCAAGGGGCTCGGGGCCAAGCCCTTCCTCACCGACACCAACACCCTGTACGTAGGCAGTCGCAGCGAGGCGGTCAGCCACCTCGAGACCGCCATCCAGAACGGCTTCGACTACGCCGTCGTCGGAGCCCCCTTGATCATCGCCGACGGCCTGCGCGGCAGCACCTCGGTCCGGGTCGACGTCCGGGGAAAGCACTTGCGCCAAGTCGTCCTAGCCTCCGAGGTCGCCCACGCCGACGCTATCGTGGGGCTCGCCCACTTCAAGGGACACGACCTCTCCGGGTTCGGCGGCGCCCTGAAAAACCTCGGCATGGGCTGCGCCGCACGGGAGGGCAAACTCACCCAGCACTCCACGGTAGCGCCAAAGGTCAAAAAGAAGCTCTGCATCGCTTGCGGCGAGTGCGTGCGATGGTGCGCACACGGAGCGCTTTCCGTGGGCGAAGTGGCGCTCATCGACAGGAAACAATGCGTCGGGTGCGGCGAGTGCATCCTCACCTGCCCACAGGGGGCGATCCAGGTCCAGTGGAACGAGGGACCGGAGGCGATGCAGGAGAAGATGGCCGAGTACGCCTTCGGTGTCCTGAAGGACAAGCGCGACAAGAGCCTCTTCGTGAACTTCGCCACCCAGATCAGTCCCGCCTGTGACTGCTACGGACACACCGACGCCCCCATCGTGGGCGACGTGGGGATCCTCTCCTCAGCCGACCCGGTGGCCCTGGACCAAGCGTGCGTCGACCTGATCAATGCCAGGCCCGGCAACGAGGGCACCGCCCTCTTGGCCAACTGGGCGCCGGGCGAGGACAAGTTTCGGGGCGTCTACCCGAAGATCGACTGGTCGGCCCAACTGCGCCACGCACAGGACCTCGGCCTCGGGAGCCGCACCTACCGCCTGGAGGACATCGGCCTCCCGCACCGATAGCGCACGGCCGTACCCTCTCGGCCCACCGGTTTCAGGAGCGCTTCCTTCGGCGCCATGGCGCGACCGCATCCGACCCGTCGCCCCGGCCCAGAGGGTCAGGAGCATGCCGAGCACAAGTGCCACCGCCAGCGCCCGCAGGAGCCACGGGGAGTTGGGCCTCGATCGCACGTCCTCACTCTTCCGGAAAGAGTGCTATATATACCACACTTTCCCCCCGCCGGGAACCGGGACCACGAACTCGTCCCACTCCCGGAAGCGCGACTTCCAGTCGCAAGGGCCCAGGAGCACGCGCAGCTTCTCGGCGGGAACCCGCGGCCGGCGCCCCGTGAGCAGGTCTTGGAGGCGTGCCTCCAGGTCGGCCTCGTCACGGTACAGGCAATCATCGTGCAGGTCTCGGGGAAGCACCTCCGGGTAACTGAGGCGGAGGGGAGCCAGGGGGTGAGCCCCGGCATACGCCGCCTCTACGAGGCTGATCCCAAAGTTCTCCTGCCGGGCGGTGCTCACCACCACATCCGCGCGGGCCAGGACCCCCACATACTCCGCCCGGTCCCGCAGATACCCCCACCGCAGCACGCGCTCCCCCAGGGTCCGGCGGGCGGAGGCGAACACGGGTGGACTGCGGCGGAACGACTCCCCCAACACGGCGACCCGGAAGGGCACCCTCTTTTCGACCATGCGCTCGAGAACGCGGAAGAAGGTCTCTGGGTCCTTGTCGTGTTCCCAGCGGTGGTTCCAGACCACCAGAGGGGGCCCATCGTCTGCTTCCGGCCGGGGAGGGATGTCGTCGAGGGCGACTCCCAGTGGGAGCACCGCGCTCTTGGCCCGAACCTCTTCCAGGGCCCAGAGGGGGCGGCTGTCGGGCATCCGGCGGACCAACGCTTCCAGGTCGGCGAAGAACGCATCCCTCTGGAAGGCGGAGTTGAAGGCCACCCGGTCCGCCGCAAGAGCGCCGGCCAGGTCCGCGAAGGCATAGGAGAGGTCCCTCTCCGGCGCCTCTTCCCCCGGGGGCGCGGGATACGAAGCCTGGTTCTCGTGGAAGTAGAGGACCGCGGGCACTCGCCGGGGCAGGAGCGCCCTCAGGTGTGCGAGGTCGAACACGCTGGTGGCGAAGAGCACATCCACGTCATCCAACTGCCCGCGGAGCCGCCGCACGAACTCGAAGGCGGCGCCGCGCATCCGCCACTTCCAGAAACGCGCCGGCAGGTGCATTAGTGAGACCGCGTGTCGGCTCACTCCTGCCCACCCCTCGGCCGAGGCCCGGTGACTGCCGCCCCAGAAACCCTCCAAGAGGACCACCCGCAGCCGGTCTGCCGAGTCGCCCTGCCGTGCAACGGTCACGATGCCTCCCCTCCCTCGGCGCGATCCCCGCCCCACCCCAACCGAATCTTGCCAAACACCGTTAGTTTCCCCTTGACAGGGAGGCGGCAGCCGTCTAGCTTCCAGCAACCGAATGAACGTTCATTCAGAGGACGCCATGACCCTCCCACAGATGATACGCGACCGCCACGACCGCTGGAAGGACCGCCCGTGCATGCGCGTCAAGCGAGGCGGGGCCTACCAGGACATTACCTGGGCCGAGTTCTATGCGTTCGCCACGGGGGCTGCCCTGGCTCTGGCCGGCCGGGGTTTCCAGGTGGGTGACCGGGCGGCCCTCCTGAGCGCCACTCGTTACGAGTGGGCGGTTGCCGACACGGCCATCCTCACCGCCGGCGGGCTCACCGTACCGCTCTACCCGTCCCTCACGCGGCGCGAGATCAAGGAACTGCTGGAGCGAAGCGGCCCTGCGGCCCTCTTCGTATCCGACTCCGAGCAGGTCGCCAAGGTCCTGCCCCTCCTGGACGAAGTACCGGCGCTTCGGCTTCTCGTCGCCTTCGAGGCCGAGGCCCTGGCCGGAGTCAAGGACCCCAGGGCGATGTCCCTCGAGGCCTTTGCGGCCGAAGGACGGGAGCAGGCGCCCTCGGTGCTCGAGGAGCGCCTGGCCGCCGTCGGTGGGGACGCCGTGGCCACCGTGATCTTCACCTCGGGTACCACCGGCGAGCCCAAGGGCGTCGCCCTCACCCACCGCAACATCCTCTCCAACGTGGAGGCGAGCCTCGAGGAGTTCGATCTCGGGCCCTCCGACGTCTGCCTCGCGCACCTGCCCCTGGCCCACGTCCTGGAGCGTATGGCGGGCTACTACCTCATGCTCTTCTGCGGCACGGTCATCGCGTACGCCGAGGACCTCACCACCGTGGCCCAGAACCTCGCCGAGGTGCGGCCGACCGTTTCGGTCAGCGTGCCCCGGATCTTCGAGAAGGTCTACGCGGGCATCCAGATCAAGGCGGCAGAAGCTCCGGCTCCGGTGAAGGCGCTCACCTTCTGGGCGCTGGGTGTGGCCCGCCGGGTCGGGGAGCACCAGACGCAGCATCGGCCTCTCCCCCCCGGCCTGCGGCTCCAGTTCGGGCTCGCCGACCGCCTGGTGTTCGCGAAGGTCCGCCAGAAGATGGGGGGACGGATCCGGTTCTTCATTTCCGGGGGAGCACCCCTGTCCCCGGAGCTGGCGAAGTTCTTCAATGCGATCGGGATACGGATCTACGAGGGGTACGGCCTCACCGAGACCTCGCCGGTGGTCGCCGTGAACACGCCGTCCCGCAATCGGATCGGCACCGTGGGGCCTCCGCTCTCGAACCTCGAGGTTCGCATTGCCGACGACGGAGAGATCCTGGTCAAGGGGCCCAGCGTGTTCCCGGGCTACTACGGCGACGAACGGGCCACGCGCGAGGCGTTCACGGACGACGGGTTCTTCCTGACCGGGGACATCGGGCAGCTCGATGCCGACGGGAACCTCCGGATCACCGACCGGAAGAAGGACCTGATCGTGACGGCCGGCGGAAAGAACGTGGCGCCCCAGAAGGTCGAGAACGTCCTCAAGCTCAGCAAGTACGTCGCGGACGTCATGCTGTACGGGGACCGGAAGAAGTTCATTTCCGCCCTGATCGTGCCCGACCCGGAATGGCTCCGGCGCTACGCCCAACTCAAGAGCATCCCGGACCAACCCCTGGAGGCTCTGGTCGAGAACCCCCAAGTGCTCGACTACTACGCCCGCCTCATCGAGGAGACACAGAAAAGGGCGGGGCTCGCCTCCTACGAGAGTGTCAAGAAGTTCATCCTCCTGCCCCAGGAGTTCTCCATGGGTGACGGCGAGGTGACGCCGACCATGAAGGTGCGCCGGAAGCAGGTCACGGCGCACTACCGGGACCGGCTGGAAGCCCTCTACGCGGAGGATGGATGATCCGCTCCGCGGACCGCAAGGCCGAGCGGCAGCAGGAGATTCTGGACGCAGCCGTGCGCGCCTTCAGCCGTCAGGGGTACCACAACTGCACCGTAGCCCAGGTGGCCCGGGAGGCAGGAGTGGCGGACGGCACCATCTACCTCTACTTCCAGAGCAAGGAGGACCTCCTGGTGAGTGCGTTCCGGCACGTGCTCCAAAGCCTGTTCGAGCGTCTGGATCGAGAGATCGCCGCCATCGCAGACCCCCTGGCCAAACTGCGCCGCCTGGTGGAGATGCACTTGGAGCTCATGGAGGGGGATCCGGACGTTGCCTCCTTCCTCCAGTTCCAACTCCGCCAGCCGGAGACCTCGGTGCGCACCGCCATTTCGGGCCCCCTCGGGGACTACGCCCGGCGGATCGAGACTGTGATCGAGGAAGGCAAGGCCACGGGGCAGGTGCGAACCGACGTGGGCACCCGCATGCTCCGGCGGCTGGTCTTCGGGGCCGTGGACGAGACGGTCTCCGCCTGGATTCTTCGGCCCCATCGGGGACCCCTCGTACCCAAGGCAGCAACTCTCCTGGACGTCCTCCTCAACGGGATCCGGGGGCCGGCCTCGGGGGGCACGACAGGGCCGAAGAACCCGTTTCCGCACTCAGCGGGGGCCTGACCCTCCGGGCTCCCCGACCCATCGAGAAAGGAGGAGCGCTCATGCCCATCCGAAAGGCAGCCGTGCTGGGGGCCGGCGTCATGGGGAGCGCCATCGCGGCGCACCTTGCCAACGCCGGCGTCCCCACTCTGCTCTTGGACATCGTGCCCGGGGAGCCCACCGAGGAGGGGACGAAGAAGGGTCTCGACCTTACCCACCCCGAGGTGCGAAATCGCCTCGCCCGGGAGGGAATCCAGACGGCCCTCAAGGCCAGCCCGGCCGCCTTCGGCCACAGAGACCGGGCGGGGCTGGTGACCCCGGGCAATTTCGAGGACGACCTTCCTGCCCTGGCCGGGGTCGACTGGGTGGTCGAGGCGGTCGTGGAGCGGCTCGACATCAAGATGTCCCTCTTCGGGAGGCTCGCGCCCCACCTCAATCCCGATGCCCTCCTCACCACCAACACCTCGGGTCTCTCGGTCAACGCCATGGCCGCCGCCCTGCCCCAGGAGCTGCAGCCCCGCTTCTTCGGCACCCACTTCTTCAACCCGCCCCGCTACATGCACCTCATGGAGCTCGTGCCCGCGGGGACCACGGACCCGAAAGCACTGCAGGCCTTCGCGCGCTTCGCCGAGGACCGCCTGGGAAAGGGCGTGGTCTACGCCAAGGACACCCCCAACTTCATCGCGAACCGCGTGGGGGTGTTCTCCATGCTCTACACCCTGCGGGCCATGGAGACCCACGGCCTCACGGTGGAGCAGGTGGACGCCCTCACGGGCAAGGCCCTGGCGAGGCCCAAGTCCGCCACCTTCCGGACTGCCGACCTGGTGGGCCTGGACGTGCTGGCCCACGTGGCCCGGACCCAGTACCAGGGGGCCCCCGACGACGAGCGGCGCGAGGTCTTCGAACTGCCCCCCTGGCTCGACGCCATGGTCCGGAACGGGCTGCTCGGCCAGAAGTCCGGCGGGGGCTTCTACAAGCGTGTAAAGACCGACGGGAAGAAGGAAACCGTCGCCATCGACCCGGCAACGGGTGCGTACCGACCCACGGGCAAGATCGACTTCCCCTCCCTCGCCGAGGCAAAGAACGTGGAGGATCCCGGTCAGCGAGTGGCCAAGCTCCTTGCCGCCAAGGACCCGGGGGCCCGTTTCGCCTGGGAGGTCACCGCCGAGACCCTCCTCTACGCCGCCCGCCGCATCCCGGCGGTGGCCGAGGACGTGGTCTCCATCGACCGTGCCATGCGCTGGGGCTTCGGCTGGGAGATCGGCCCCTTCGAGCTCTGGGACGCCCTCGGCGTCAAGCAGTCGGTGGAGCGCATGGCGGCCGAGGGCAGAGACGTGCCCGATGGCGTGCGCGCCCTGGCCGATTCCCCCGACCCCTCCTTCTATCTCCGGCAGGGCAACGACGTGCGGGTGTGGGACCCCGTGCGCAAGACCCACGTACCCCTCGGAGACCGGCCCCGGGTCATCATCCTCGCCGACCTCAAGGCCGCGGGCCGCAAGCTCTACTCCAACCCCGAGGCCACCCTGGTGGACCTGGGAGACGGCGTGGCGTGCCTCGAGTTCCACTCCAAGATGAACGCCATCGGGGGCGGCATCCTGCAGGCGATCCAGAAGACCGTGGCCGAGGCGGGCACGTCGTATCAAGCCCTGGTGATCGGGAACCAGGGTGAGAACTTCTCGGTAGGCGCCAACCTCATGCTGCTTCTCTTCGAGGCGCTCGAAGGGAACCTCCCAGAGATCGAGGCCATGGTGCGGGCCTTCCAGGAGGGGACCATGGCGCTCAAGTACGCCCCGGTGCCCGTGGTGGCCGCCCCCTTTGGGCGGGTTCTCGGCGGGGGTGCCGAGGTGTGCCTCCACGCCCACCGGGTGCAGGCAAGCCACGAGACCTACATGGGCCTCGTGGAGGTCGGCGTGGGGCTTCTGCCGGCGGGCGGGGGGACCAAGGAGCTGCTGCTCCGCGCCATGGCCAAGGTTCCCGCGGGCACCGGCGCCGACCCCCTGCCCTGGGTGCGCAAGGCCTTCGAGGCCATCGGCATGGCAAAGGTCAGCCTTTCGGCCTGGGAAGCCTTCGACCTCGGGTTCCTCAGGGAGGGGGACTCCGTCTCCATGAACGCCGAGCACCTGATCGGCGACGCCAAGCGCGCCGCGCTGAACCTACTGGAGACCGGCTGGCAACCCGCCCAGCGGCCCGCAACGGTGACGGTGATGGGGCGCGACGGCCTGGCGAACATCCGTTCCATGCTCCACAACATGGTGCAGGGTCGCCAGATCAGCGAGCACGACGCCCTGGTGGGCGAAAAGGTGGGTTGGGTCCTGTGCGGGGGAGAGGTGGACAACGGGACCGTCGTGGACGAGGACTACGTCCTGACCTTGGAGCGGCGGGCCTTCGTGGAGCTCTGCTCCCAGCGCAAGACCCTGGAGCGCATCCAGCACATCTTGAAGACCGGGAAGCCGTTGAGGAATTAGCCCGTTGCGGGTTGGGTTGCCTCCAACGAGCAACGTGCATTCCCGGACTATTTTCCCAAGGAGATCTCCATGAGACAAGCCGTCATCGTGACCAGCGTGCGAACGCCCGTGGGAAGAGCGTTCAAGGGGGCGCTGGCGACCACCCGCCCGGACGACCTGGCC
>CAZYJP010000059.1:0-9338 GCA_964647795.1 uncultured Thermodesulfobacteriota bacterium | reverse complement strand
CCCCACCGGCGCCAAGCAAGAGCACGGCAAAGACCACGGCCGCCCGTCGCCACGGAGGCCGGTGCCACGGGAACCCACGGGGCCGCGGCGGGCCCGAGTCCGACCCGGGTGTCAGCCCCTCCGTCGGGTCGGCGGGTTCCGCTTGGCCTGTTCGCGCATCCCTGAGCCCGGACACGAACCGGTCCCAGGCCTCGAGATCTCGATGTTGTTCCCAGGAGATGGCGACGTCGTCCAGCCCCAGGCCGATCCGGTCCACCGAGAACCGGAGCCGGACGTTTTCCTCGCTGCCCGAGTATTCGAACAGGTTGGCCCAGAGGTCCCGCTCCGCTTCACTGACCACGGCGGTCTGCCCGTCGCCTTCCTCTGAGGTCCCGGTTCTCCCCAGGACCCGGAAGAGCGGCGCGCTCGCCAGATCGGGAAGGGCGCTCTTCCACTTCCGGTAGATCCTGCGCAGCAGGTGCTCTCGGCCCGACGACCCGGCCGATCCGCCCACGGTTTCGTTCAGCAGGGCCAGCACGTCGAGGTGCTCCTGCAACGTCACCGAGGTGATTCTCCCAGACCTTTTCATCTCGCTGACCAAGAACCCGATCAGCGACAGGTAGAATCTGCGAGAAGGGGTGTTGAAGTGGAGGGTCAAGGGGCGCCCGGGCTTCAGGCGGATGTGCAGCTTGAACCCGGAAAGATCGATCCGAACGGGTGTGTCGGGTTCCCCGATCATGGGCTCGTCCCCCAAAAAAGTCTGCCGGTTCGAACCGTCAGCGCCCCGTCTTTAGCCTACCCTCGAACACAGGTCCGACAAGTCCCCAAGACGAGGCTACTCCCCGAACAGGAGCATTTCGTCCCGCCCTGTCCGGGCCGGAGAAGCACAAGGGGGCCAAAGCCCCGAAGGGAGGCGTTGTGAAGAGCCCAGTCCCCCCTGACCTCATCCTGGCAGACTTTCCCGTGCGGGGGATCGGCGGGTGGGGCTGACTCCCCTCTCCGAATGCGGCCGGTACTCGACAAACCTCTATGGAGAGGAAACCCACAAGCCGAAGAGGCTGGAAGGAGGACGACGTGATGCGGAAGGGCATGCACTCGACACTCGCGGCCACCGCGGTGGCCCTAGCGGCAAGCACACTCCTGGGTGCGACCCCCGTCGCGGCCGAATTGCCGAAGGAGGGAGACTTCAGCGCAACCTATTGCTTCGCCGGGGACTTGGCGATGCTGGCGCAATCGAAGACGGACCTGGCGTTCAGCTTCGAGCTCACGGGACCGGTGCGAGGAGAGACGTCGGGATCGCTTCTGGACATGACTTCCGTACAGTGCGTCGGGTTGGGAGAGGTTCGCAACGGCAAGTCGTCCGGCATCCACCAGTGCCATTTCATGGATCAGGACGGAGACAAGATCTTTGCGCGGTTCGAGACCGAGCGGACGAAGGCTACGTTCGAGCTCCTGGGGGGCTCCGGGAAGTACGAGGGCATCTCCGGCGGTGGGGAGACCGAGCCTCTGGGCAGGTTCCCGAAGATCAAGGAGGGAACCTTCCAAGGCTGCACCCGGGGAGGCGGGCACTACAAGCTCCCCTGACCGAAGGCCCCCCGCTTCCCGCCGGAACGGGTGGCGGCGCAGTTCGCCGGGAGCCGTGAGAAAAGGGACTCTTCCGGGGAATGACGGGTTTCCGTACTCGAGGACGGCCGGGTGGGTCCGACGGCACAGGAGGACGGCCAGGTCCTCTACGTCCCCTGGAGCGTCGCCCGAGGGCTCGCCGGCCCTGGGGCAGCGCAGCCCTACAACGCCGTCTCCCGGAACGCGACCTTCGGGTTCCTCTCCGCGAGCCAGTTCATCGACCACTGGCTCTTGAAGAGCACCACCGGCCGTCCTGCCTTGTCCTCGCACCACATCGTGCTCGAGTCCCGGTCGATGGCCCGGGGGTCGAGGCCGGGGCCCTCGGCCGGAGGCTCGACCCAGCGGGCTACCTCGAAGGGCATGCGCTCCAGCTGCACGGTGACGCCGTACTCCCCCTCCAGGCGGTACTTCAGTACCTCGAACTGGAGCACCCCGACGGCGCCGACCACGGGGTCCTTGTCCCCGTGGGGCTGGCGGAAGACCTGGATCGCCCCTTCCTCGCTGAGCTGCTCGAGGCCCTTCTGGAGCTGCTTCTGTTTGAGGGCGTTCTTGATCCGCACCCGGGCGAAGTGCTCCGGGGAGAAGTGGGGGACACCCTCGAACCGAAGCTCCCGGCCCTCGGCCAGGGTGTCGCCGATGTGGAGGTTGCCCCGGTCGTGGAGTCCCACCACGTCTCCCGGAAAGGCCTCTTCCACCAGGACCCGCTCCTGGGCGAGAAACTGGAGCGGAAGCGCCAGGGTGAGATCCCGGCCCAAGCGGCTGTGGCGGGCCTTCATCCCCTTCCGGAAGTGCCCGGAGCACACGCGCACGAAGGCCACCCGGTCCCGGTGCTGGGGGTCCATGTTGGCCTGGATCTTGAACACGAACCCGGAGAAGCGAGGGTCGTCGGGCGCCACCTCCCCCTGGTCCGAGAGCCGCGGCCCTGGGGGCGGGGCCATCTCCAGGAAGTCCTGGAGGAAGGGCTCCACGCCGAAGTTGGTCATGGCGCTGCCGAAGAACACGGGAGTCAGCCTGCCCGAGGAAACCCGCTCCGGGTCCAGCACCTCGCCGGCACCCTCCAGGAGCTCGGCTTCGCCCCGGAAGGCTGCATAGTCCTCCGCGCTCATGAGGTCCGCGATCGCCGGGTCCTCGGGCCCCCCCACCCGGGAGGAGACCCGCTTCTGGCCGTGGGCCCCGGCGTCGAAGAGGCGCACCAGACGGCCCCGCAGGTCGTAGACCCCCCGAAAGCGCTTGCCCATGCCCAGGGGCCAGTTCACCGGGCAGGCCGCAATGCCCAGCACGTCCTCGATCTCGGTGAGGAGCTCCAGGGGCGGGCGGCCCTCCCGGTCGAGTTTGTTCACGAAGGTGAAGATGGGGATACCCCGCGCGGCGCAGACCTTGAAGAGCTTGATGGTCTGGACCTCGACCCCCTTGGCGCAGTCCATGAGCATCACGGCCGAGTCGGCCGCGGTCAGGGTCCGGTAGGTGTCCTCGGAGAAGTCCTGGTGGCCCGGGGTGTCCAGGATGTTGATGCGGATGCCCCCGTACTCGAACTGGAGCACACTGGAGGTCACCGAGATGCCGCGCTGCTTCTCGATCTCCATCCAGTCCGAGGTGGCGTGGCGGGCCGCGCGCCGGGCCTTCACGGCGCCGGCTAGATGGATCGCCCCCCCGTACAAGAGCAGCTTCTCGGTCAGGGTGGTCTTGCCCGCATCCGGGTGAGAAATGATGGCGAAGGTTCGCCGCCGGCCGGCCTCGTCACGGAGCCGGCTCAAAGAAACGTCCATGGGCGTTCGGGCCTCCTGGGTGAAGGCTCCATAGGCTACGGAACCGGCTCCGGCACGTCCAGGGTTTTGTGCGCGCAGGTCTTGTGAGCGCCGACTTGCCCAACCGGCTCGTCGGGTCCGGGAGCGGGCTCAGGCGGTCTTCACCGCGTCGCGGGTCGTCTCCTTGACGCCGTACATGGCCTGGTCGGCCAGGCGGATCAGGGCCAGCTTGGTCTGTGCATCCTCGGGGCAGGAGGCGACCCCGAAACTCGCCGTGACTCGGATATTGTACCCCTGCTCGGAGAGGAACTGGTGTTCCTTCACCCGTTGTCGCAGGTGGGTCGCGACGGTTAGAGCCCCCTTCTTGCTGGTGTTCGGGAGCACGATCACGAACTCGTCGCCGCCATACCGCGCGGCCACGTCCGAGGAGCGCACGGAGCTGCGGATCAGACGGCCCATCTCCGTGAGCACTCGGCTCCCCACCAGGTGGCCGTGGGTGTCGTTGACATCCTTGAAGTGATCGAGGTCGAGGAACACCAGGGACAAGGGCGTCCCGTACCGACTCGCGCGGTCTACCTCGTGGCCCAGGCATTCCAGCAGGTGCCTCGCGTTGCAGAGCCCGGTGAGGTCGTCGGTGATGACGAGCTCGCGGACCCTCTCGAAGTAGCGGGCGTTCTCGATGGCGATGGCGGCAAAGTCGGCGATGGTGGAGAGAATCTTGAGGTCCGCCGCCGAGAACTCGCCCTCGTCCAGGTTGTTGAGCAGCTCGACCACGCCCAGGACCCGGTTCTTGCATTTGAGGGGCACACACACGATGGAGCGGGTGGTGAACGCGACAGCCTGGTCCACCTCGGGCGCGAAGCGGGGGTCGCTGGCCACGTCCGGGATGAGGAGGGGTTCGCCCTGGAGCGCGACCCACCCGGCGATCCCCTCTCCCTTCTTCAGGCGAAGCCCCTTGAGCCGGTCGGCGGCCGGCGACACCGCAATCTCGAAGGTGAGGTCCCCGCTCTCGCGGTCCACCAGCAGGAGAGACCAGTTCTTTGGGCGGAGCAGGAGGCTCACCTTCTCCATGATGGCGCCCAGCACCTCCCTGACGTCGAGAGTCGACGTCAAGGCCTTCCCGATCTCCACGAGGGTTTCGAGCTCCTCGCTTCGTCGCTCCAGCAAGGCCAGGAGCTGCCCCTCCTCGCCGGCCCGCCGGGTCGTCTTCCGTGCCATCGCCTCTCGTGCTCCTTCTCGGCCGAACGTCCCCGGAGCCGCCGGGGATTCCAGGGGACTCGGCACGGGGGAGGGCCGGGACCGGGATCTCCCACAAGGACCAGAAGAATCCCACGAAGCCACACCCCTTGCCAAGGCGCCCTGTGACCCAGGATCCGCCACCACTCTCGGGGGCGGGTCCCGGAGCCCAGCAGGGGCGCCCCGGACCGCAGGGACGGGACCACCCGAGCGCCCCAAGGCCCGTGCAGACCGGCGCACCGTAAACCGCCGCGGCGGCAACAGGCAAGACCGCCGGGCGCACAGCAGAGAAAGGGCTTCCCGGAGCAGCCGCCGGCGCCGACGAACAGCCCAGAACCCCGAGTGCGGGCGAGGAACCCCGGGAGGACGCCGTCTGTGGAGGACGCCGTCTTGCACCCCCGTATCTCTTCGGATAGTATGGCCAAGACTTTGAGAGCCCGCCGGAAATGGGTCCCCGAGAGAGCCATGCGGATCGCCTGCAACCGCTGCCGGAGCGAGTACGACGTTCCCGACGAGAGACTCTCCCGGGGGGCCGCCAAGGTCCGCTGTTCGGCTTGCGGTCACACGTTCGCGATTCGAACCCGCCTCGCCGGCGTGTCCCGGCCCGGTCCGGATCAACCGGATTGGCCCGGCTTGGGGAGCTCCGGGATGGTCGAGCCGCCGGAGGAGACCCCACAGGCCCGGTTCGACGACGTCGACTTCGATCTCGACTCCGCGCCCGCGGAAGCCCCCGAGAGCCCCTTTGGTGCCCGCGTGGCAGGAGGTGCCTCCCCGGACCTCGACGCGCCGGGGGAAGATGCCGCCGACACGCTGGCGGCCATCGGGGAGCTCGACCTGGGGGACTTCGACGACCTCGAAAGAGCCCTGGACCTCGACCTGCGGGGGGATCCTCTCTCGGCCGTCTCCGCCTCCCCTGAGCCGCCGCTGAGGGTGCAGGAGGACGATCTCCTCTCCCCGCGGCACCGGGGCGCCCCGGAGCCGGGAAGCGACCCCGCCCCGCCCCGCCTCGACATCCAGCGAGGTACGCGGCGGCCCCAACCGAAGACCCGCCCCTCGCCCCTCGTGGCCCGGGACCGCAGGCGTTCTCCCCTCTTCTGGGTCGTGATCGCGGCGGCAGCCGCCACTCTGACCTACACGGGGTACAACCTCTACCTGCACCCCGAGGCCTTCACCTTCCTGAGCCCCGCCAAGGTCCGAAGCCTCTGGCAGAACCGTCAGATGGAGGCCGTCCTGGGCATCGAGGACCTCAGTGGGTACTACCGTGACCTCCGGGCAGACCGCCGGCTGTTCGTGATCCGGGGCGATGTCGTCAATCGGTCGTCCGGGGCGCAAAGCCTGATCCGGGTCCAGGGGAATCTGTTCGGCAAGGACGGGAAGCCGCTGGCCACCCGGGAGGTATTCTGCGGCAACGTGCTCTCGGACGCCGAGCTGGAGACCCTCTCGGACCGGGACATCGAGGCCCGGCTCCAGAACGAGGTGGGCGACGCCATGCAGAACATGGAAGTTGCTCCCGGCGCCCGGGTTCCCTTCACCGTCGTGTTCCCCTCGCCGCCGGACGGAGTAGACAAGTTCAGCGTCCGCCCCGTGCACGCGCGGCCTGACCCAGGCAACTGAACCCTGAGGGCCCCATCGGCCGCTTCGCCCCCCTCGCACCCTACCTGCGGCCCCACCGTACCGCGTTTCTCTCGGGGTCGGCCTGCCTGGTCCTCGCTAGTGCGCTGCAGCTGACCAGCCCATGGGTTCTGCGCGACGCCATCGACTCCCTTAGGGAACCCGGAGCTTCAGCACTGCTCGCCCGCTACGCGGCAATCCTCGTCGCACTGGCCCTCGGCCAGGGGGTCTTCAAGTTCGCCTCCCGCCGCCTCTTCCTGGGGGGGGCGCGCCGGGTGGAGCACGACCTGCGGGGGGCGTATTTTGGTCGCCTGATCCGCCTGCCCCCCTCTCGCCTCGAGACGGGCCGGCGGGGGGATTTCGTCAGCCGGGCCACCCACGATCTGCAGGACATTCGGCTCTTTCTCGGCGCGGGGGCCCTGAACTTCCTCCAGACCCTGATCCTCCTCTCCTCGGCCACCGTGCTGCTGTGGCGGATACACCCCCCGCTCACCGCCGTGGCGTTGCTGCCCTTCCCCATCGTCTCGGTACTGGTGCACCGATACTCTCCGCGGCTCCACCGCCGCTACCTGAAGGCGAACGAGCGGCAAGGCGAGCTCTCGGCCCTGGTGCAGGAGGCCCTGGGCGGGGTTCGCGTAGTCCGCGCCTACCACCGGGAGTCCTGGCAGGAGGCGCGGTTCGAAGCCGCAAATCGTGCAGTGCGAGATGCCCAGGCTCGCGTGGTTCGCGCCTGGGCACTCCTCTTCCCCCTCGTGGGAGTGGTGGCGGGAGCGGGGCACGTCGCCGTGCTGGGCCTGGGGGGGGCCTGGCTCGCCCGGGGAACCCTGAGCCTTGGGGACTTCGTTGCGTTCAACACCTACCTGGCCATGCTCACTTGGCCGATGGTGGCGCTGGGTTGGACCTTGAGTCTGGTCCAGCGGGGGGCGGCCGCCCTCGATCGCCTCCGGGAGGTTCTCGAGTGGGCTTTCGGGGCCCGGGGCGACGGGTCCCCCGCCCCGGGCGCTTCTCCCTCCCTGGAGGCCGCGGGGGTGCACTTCGCCTACGAAGGCGCCGCTGCAGAGGTGCTGACTGACGTGGACCTGGAGCTCCCCCGGGGCGCCTTCCGCGGTCTGGTGGGCGCGACGGGCTCGGGAAAGTCGACCCTGGTCGGCCTCCTGGCCCGGCTCCGGGAGCCCACCCGGGGCTCGATCACCCTCCACGGCCTCCCCCTGGGACGGGTGGAGGACCGGATCCTGCGCACCTTGGTGGCGCTGGTGCCCCAGGAAGACTTCTTCTTCGCGGACTCCGTGGCCGCGAACGTCTGCCTGGGCCGTCCCCGCGACGAGGGGCTCCTCGGTTGGGCGCTCGAGGCAGCGGGCCTCGCGGAGGACGTGGCCTCGATGCCCCGGGGCGCAGACTCCCTGGTGGGCGAAGGCGGGATCACCCTGTCGGGCGGCCAGCGCCAGCGCCTGGCAATCGCCCGGGCGCTCTACGGGCGCCCCGAGTTCCTGCTGTTGGACTCGGCCCTCTCGAGCCTCGACATGGAGACGGCCCGCCGGGTCCTGTCCGGTGTGCGGCGGGCCCTGCCGCAAGCGGCTCTCCTGGTCGTCTCCCACCGGGGCTCCGAGGTGGACGGCGCCGAGGAAGTCTGTTTCCTGAGTGGAGGGCGCGTCGCGGGTCGGGGCCGCCATCGGGACCTCCTGGAGACCCACCCCGGGTACCTGCGTCTCTACCGGGAGGAGGAACTGCGCCGGGAGCTGCAGGGGGAGGCTCCGTGAGCCGCACCGGATGGGCCCACGATGCCGCAGGGCAGAACCTGGACTGGCGCCTCCTGCGACGCCTGTGGCCTTTCGTCAAGCCGTACCGTGCGACCTTCGCCGCCGGCATCGCGGTCATGGGCCTCGCCTCGGTCGCCAAATTGGCGGGGCCCTACCTCATCAAACTGGCCATCGACGGGCCGATCGCCCGCGGCGCCCCGTGGGAGCTCCTCCCCTACGCCCTCCTCTTCCTAGTCGCGCAACTCCTGGAGGGTGCACTGGAAGCGGCACAGGCGATGCTGGTGCGGATTCGAGGGGAGGACGTCCTGCGTTCTCTGCGCTCCGCGCTCTTCGCAAAGACGCAGAGGCTTCCGTCGGCCTATTTCGACGCAACCCCAGGGGGGCGCATCCTGTCGCGGATCACCGCGGACGTGGCGGTGCTCTCGGACCTCTTCAGCTCAGGGGTCGCAGCGCTGCTCGGCGACGTCATCCTCCTGGCCGGCATCCTCGTGGCAATGGTGCACCTGGATCCCTACCTCGCCCTCCTCGCCTATTCCAGCCTGCCGGTCCTGTTGGCGGCTTCCGAGGTCTTCCGCCGCCGCATGCGCACCGTGTACCGAGCGACCCGGGAAAAGACCGCCCGCCTCACCGGCCGCCTCCAGGAGTTTCTGCGGGGAGTTGCGGTATTGCGGGCTTTCGGGGCCGAGGCCTGGGCCGAGGGCGAGCTCGGGAAGGCCAACGCCGAGCACCGGGATGCCTTTCTTCGGTCCGTGACCCTCTATGCCCTCTTCTTCCCCCTGGTGGAGCTCGTCTCGGCCCTGGCCGTCGCCCTGTTGCTCTGGCAGGGCGGAGGCGCGGTGCTTCAAGAGGCGGTGACCTTCGGCGTGCTCGTGGCCTTCATCGAGTACCTGCAGAAGTTCTTCCGCCCCGTGCGGGATCTGAGCGAAAAATACAACGTCTTGCAGGCTTCGATGGCGGCCGTGGAGCGGGTGGCCGAGTTCCTGGACCTGCCGGAGGAGCCTCCGGGGGGCTCCCGGCGGGGGCGGCTGGCCGGGGGGGTTGAGCTCGAGCGCGTCGCGTTCGCCTACGGCGACGGCCCGCCCGTGCTCCGGGAGGTTTCCCTCTCGATTGCCCCGGGGGAGGTCGTAGCCCTGGTGGGGCCCACGGGCTCCGGGAAGTCCACCCTGGTGAACCTCCTGCTGGGATTCCAACGCCCGTCCTGCGGTGCCGTGAGGGTCGACGGCTGCGATCTGGGGGAGTTGGACCTCGGAGCGTTTCGAGAACAGGCGGCCCTGGTGCCACAGGACGTATTCCTCTTTCAGGGCACGGTCCTGGAGAACATCTGCCTCGGCCGGCCGGGGGTCGACCGGGTCGCCGCCGAGGCCGCCGCGCGGGCCGTGGGCCTCCA
>CAZYJP010000058.1:0-9372 GCA_964647795.1 uncultured Thermodesulfobacteriota bacterium | reverse complement strand
GGGCTGCGCTCCAAGGCTCCCCGGCCCCGCCCGAAAATCTGGTGGTGGATCTTGGACATCCTTGGCCGGCAAGAGTTTCCCGGTACCGGCCGGGAACAACCCGCACCCCTATCGGAACCCACCGTATCGCCACTTCCTGGGGAAGCAAGGGCACGGGGCGAGAAGGCCCCCCGACGCCCCCCGGCCGGAAGACGGTTCCAACAGACCGTGTTCGAAAGGAAGCAGGCGCGGCCCCGGTCCCCAGCTCCCTCGGGACACGCGGGCACCGCCCCGCCTAGGGCGACGCAGGCGGAACCTGCTGCCCCGCGAGGCTGGGAACCAACATTCTCCAGCACCGTGCCAGCGATGGCAGGACGGGCTACTGGGGTTGGGCTCTCCCCTGGGACTGGCCGGCCAGGCGCTCCTCCAACTCGGAGACGCGGGATCGCAGCGCCGCGATCTCCTTGCGGGAATCCGTCTCCGAGAGCTCGACCCAGGGTTTCATCCAACCCCGCAGGGCCGCCTCCATCTGCTCCTGGGCTGCCCGGTACGCGGTCAAGCCCGTCTCCAGGCCCTTCTCGAGGAACTTCTCGTAGGCGGACTCCCCGTCCTGGATGATCCGGTGCAGGAAGTCCACCGGGAGCAGGTTTCGCTGCCCCTTCTCCTCTTCGAGGATGATCTGGGTCAGGATGACCTTGGAGAGGTCCTCTCCACTCGAGGCGTCGACCACCTCGACCGTGTGGCCGTCCCGGATCATGTCGGCGATCTGGCGCAGGTTCACGTACTGGCTGTGGGCCGTATCGTAGAGGCGCCGGTTGGCGTACTTCTTGACGACGATGTGTCCCGAAGCGGGGTGGTGCGTCATGGAGTCGTCTCGATTCTCGGGCAGCCGCCGCGCGACGCGGTCAGCGGGCGGCCGCGCCCGCTTCGGCCTCCGGCCAAAGGATGCGGTCCATCTCGTCCCCGGTGATCTCTTCCCGTTCCAGGAGCGCCTGGGTCAACCGCTCCAGGGCGTCCCGGTGTTCCTTCAGGATGCCGGAGGCGCGTTCTTCGGCCGAGCGGACGATGGCTTCGATCTCCTGGTCGATGATCCACGCCATCTCTTCCGAGTACGTCTTTTCCTGCGCGAGCTTCTTGCCCAGGAAGACGTGCTCCTCTCCCCGGGAGAAGGTCACGGGCCCGATCCGTTCGCTCATCCCCCACTGGCAGACCATCTTTTCGGCCAGGTCGGTGGACTGCTTCAAGTCGCTCTGGGCTCCGGTCGAGGTCTCTTCGAAGATCAGGAGCTCGGCCGCCCGCCCCCCCATGTTCACGGCCAGCTTTCCAAGAAGGTAGCTCCTGGGGTAGTAGTGGCGGTCCCCCTCGGGCACGAGCTGGGTGATCCCGAGGGCCCTGCCTCGGGGGATGATCGTCACCTTGTAGATCGGGTCCATGCCCGGGATGAGCTTCGCGACCAGGGTGTGCCCCGCCTCGTGATAGGCGGTGATCCGGCGCTCGTTCTCGTCGGTCAGGCCCGGGCGTTCGATCCCCATGAGGATCTTGTCCTTGGCCAGGTCGAAGTGCGACATGGAGACGAGGGTGGCATCCGTGCGGGCGGCGAACAGGGTGGCCTCGTTGCAGAGGTTCTCCAGGTCGGCGCCGCTCATTCCCGGCGTCGCCCGCCCCAGGAGGGTGAGATCGACATCCGGGGCCAGGGGAATCTTGCGGGTGTGGACCTGGAGGATGGCGGTCCGCTCCTCCACGGAAGGCAGGTCGATGACCACATGGCGGTCGAAGCGCCCCGGCCGCAGCAGGGCGGGGTCGAGCACGTCGGGCCGGTTGCTCGCGGCGATCACGATCACCCGCTCATGGCCCTCGAAGCCGTCCATCTCGCCGAGGAGCTGGTTCAGGGTCTGCTCGCGCTCGTCATGGCCCCCTCCCAACCCGGTCCCTCGGGATCTGCCCACTGCGTCGATCTCGTCGATGAAGATGATGCTCGGGGCCTTGCTGCGTGCCTTTTCGAAGAGGTCTCGAACCCGGGCGGCCCCGACTCCGACGAACATCTCGATGAACTCCGAGGCGCTGGTGGAGAAGAACGGCACCCCCGCCTCACCGGCGACCGCGCGGGCCAGGAGGGTCTTCCCCGTGCCGGGGGGGCCCATCAGGAGGACGCCCTTGGGGACCTTCCCGCCGATCTTCTGGTACTTGCCGGGTTCCCTCAGGAAGTCCACGACCTCGAAGAGCTCCCGTTTCGGGCTCTTGAGCCCGGCGACGTCCTCGAACGTCACCTGGGGCACCTTGCCCTCGTAGACCCTGGCCTTGACCTGGCCGAAGCTCCCGAAGGGACCCATCCTCGCGTTTTGTGCGCGGCGCATGGTCCAGAACCAGAACCCAAGGAGCAGCAGCCACGGCAGGCTGTTCGCCAGGATCACCCACCCGTAGTTCTGGGGGCCGGTGCGCTCCACCTGGATCTCGACCTGGTTTTGCTCGAGGAGCCGGAGGAGGTCAGGGTCGTCAAAGGGGGGGCTCGAGGTGCGGAAGGTGCGCGTCGCACCCGCAACCCCGGGGACCGGCACCGGGTTGAAGAAGGTGCCCGCGATCTCCTCCTCCGTGACCGTCACCCCCTCGACGTTGCCTGCGCCGAGCTCCTGCTTGAAAAGGGTGTAGGAGATCGGCTGGCTCGTGGGACGGGCCGAGCGGTTCACGTTCTCCAGCAGGAGGCTGAAGAGCAGCAGCGCCAACACGATCCCGGCTGCCCTGCGCCAGGGGAAGTTTTCCATGAACACCTCGCTGGTTCGAATCCGGTACAAAGTACCGAAATTCCCTTCCCCGGTCAAACTTCGGCCCCGGGAAGTCCGCGAAAAACCGGGTGTTTCCGGGGGGGAATCTCGTTGACCCCCAGCAAGGCGATCCTTTAGCATGGAAGCCCTTCCAGCTCCGGCCGGCCAGGTCGTGAGGGAGATCGTGGACACTTGCCACTGCCGGCGAGACAAGCTCGTGGACGGGCTCGTCGGTGCGGGCCGGCCGGTGGAAAGGCCTCGGGTCACCATGTTCCTGTGGACTCCCGTCCCCGAACCCTGGCGGGCGATGGGGAGCCGGGAGTTCACGAAGCGGCTCCTGCGGGAGGCCAAGGTCGCCGTGAGCCCCGGCGTGGGCTTCGGAGAATACGGGACGGGCACGTGCGGTTCGCCCTGGTGGAGAACGAGCACCGCATCCAGCAGGCCTGTTCGGGAATCCGCGAGATGTTCCGGAGGCCGGGCTGAGGCTGCGCCGGGTGTCGGCCGGGGACGCCGGTCCCCGCTAGATTCGGAGTCGGATCATGAGAGAAGTCGGGGTGGGCATCATTGGCATCGGAACCGTCGGGGCCGGCGTGGTTCAGGTGCTCCAGGAGAACGCGGCTGAGATCGAGCGGCGTCTGGGGGCGAGGCTCCGCGTGGTCCGGGTGGCGGACAAGGACATCGAGACCGACCGGGGGGTTCCCATAGACCGGGCGGTCCTCACCACCGACGCGGACGAGGTTCTGGCGGATCCAGAGGTCCAGATCGTGGTGGAATTGATCGGCGGGTACGAGCCGGCGAAGGGGTTCCTCCTGCAGGCGATCGCCAACGCCAAGCACGTGGTGACGGCGAACAAGGCTCTGCTGGCGGTGCACGGCGACCAGGTCTTCGAGGCGGCCCGGGACGCCGGGGTGGACATCGGCTTCGAGGCCAGCGTGGGCGGGGGAATCCCGATCCTGCGGGCGGTGCGGGAAGGGATGGCGGCCAATCGGATCCGCAGCGTCCTGGGCATCCTCAACGGGACCACCAACTACATTCTCACCGAGATGAAGGAGCGGGGCGAGGCCTTCGAGCGGGTGCTCCGGGAGGCCCAGAAGCTCGGCTACGCCGAGGCCGACCCCACCGTCGACGTCGAAGGGGTGGACGCCGCGCACAAACTTACGATCCTGGCAACCATGGCCTTCGGCTGTCGAGTGCCCTTCGCCGCGGTCTACACCGAGGGGATCAGCAGGATCACCCCCCAGGACATCGAGTACGCCGAAGAGTTCGGCTACGACGTGAAACTCCTGGCCATCGCCAAGCGCGACGGGAAGCGGGTGGAGGTCCGGGTGCACCCCACCATGATTCCCTCGAGCCACATGCTCGCCGATGTGCGGGGGGTGTACAATGCCGTCTACGTGGATGCGGACTTCCTGGGGCCGAGCCTCTACTACGGCCAGGGGGCCGGCCGCCGGGCCACGGCCAGCGCGGTGGTGGGCGACATCATCGAGTTGGCGCGCAACGTCCTCCGCGGAGCGGGGGGGAGGGTGCCGCCCAGGGCGTTCCAGGAAGAGGCCCTCTCGGCAGCCGAGATCAAGCCGATCGAAGAGGTTGTGTGTCAGTACTACTTGCGGTTCACGGCCCTGGACAAACCGGGGGTGCTGTCACGGATCTCGGGGATCCTGGGCGAGTGCGGCATCTCCATCGAGAGCGTCGTCCAGAAGGGCCGGGACGCGGGTCAGGCGGTCCCCCTCGTGTTCATGACCCACGAGGCCCGGGAGGCGGATGTGCGCCGCGCCCTGGGGGAGATCGACACCCTGGGGGTCACCCTGGGGTCGCCTGCGCTCATCCGCATCGAGGGGTAGGGGCAGGGGATGGTCCCGATGGGACGACTCGGACGACTGGCGCCGACGAGGCGTGGTTTGCAGAGCGCGGGCGCGGTGTGCGCCGGTGTGTGTGTGCGCCCGTGAAGATCGCGATCCTCCTTGGCGACGGCATGGCCGACGTCCCCCTCGAGGAGCTGGAAGGGCGGACACCGCTGGAGGCGGCTTCCACGCCCGCCCTGGACGCCCTGGCACGGGAAGGCACTTTGGGCCTGGCGGCCACCATACCCGAGGGGCTGGCCGCGGGGAGCGACGTGGCGAACCTCTCGGTCTTCGGCTACGACCCCCGGGAGTGCTACACGGGCAGGGCACCCCTGGAGGCAGCCGCCATGGGAGTGTCTCTGGGCGCCGCCGACGTGGCCTACCGGATGAACCTCGTGACGCTCCTGGTGGGTTCGGGACAGGTGTTTCTGGACGACTTCTCCGCGGACCACATCACCTCGGCCGAGGCCGGGGAGATCGTCCGCACCCTGGGGGAGCGCCTGGGCCACGACGGCTTCGAGTTCTACCCCGGTGTCTCCTACCGCCACCTCATGGTGTGGCGGGGGGGCGAGTCGGCGGCCAAGACCACTCCGCCCCACGACATCATGGGCCGGGCCATACAGGAGTACCTGCCCCGGGGGCCTGGGGAGGATGCCCTGCTCCACCTGATGACGGGCTCCCAGATCCTGCTCAAGGACCACCCGGTGAACCTGGCCCGGAAGGAGCGCGGGGAGAAGGAGGCGAACTCCATCTGGCTCTGGGGGCAGGGCAGGGCGCCCCGGATGGAGTCGTACGGGGACCGCTTCGGGCTCCGGGGAGCGGTGATCTCGGCGGTGGACCTCCTCAAGGGGATCGCCCGAGCCTCCGGCCTGGAGGCGCCCCGGGTGCCGGGTGCCACCGGGTATCTCGACACGGACTACGAAGCAAAGGTCGCGGCGGCCCTGGAAGTGCTGGGGCGCAGCGACTTCGTCTACCTGCACGTGGAGGCCCCGGACGAGGCCGGACACTCGGGGCGGGTCGCGGAGAAGGTCCGGGCCATCGAGGACTTCGACCGGAGGGTGGTGGCCCCGGTGCGCACCGGCCTGGAAGCCCTGGGGGAGCCTTTTTCTCTGCTGGCCCTGCCCGACCACCCCACCCCGATCCCGCTCCGCACCCACACGGCGGAGCCGGTCCCCTTCGCTCTGTATCGATCCGACCGGGCCGCCGGCGTTCCGGGAGAGGCGTTCACCGAGGCCTGCGCCAGGGCCACGGGGGTCCAGGCACCCGAGGCCCATCTGCTGATGGCACATATCCTCGGGAGGGTGCGCCTGTGGTGATCTCCGCACGGTGCCGCGTGATCTACGGGGACACCGACAACATGGGTGTGGTCTACTACGCCAACTACCTGCGGTTTTTCGAGCTCGGGCGAAACGAGTACATGAGGGCCCGGGGGTTGACCTACCGGGAGGTGGAGGCGCGGGGACTCCAGCTCCCCGTCACCGAGGCCCGGTGCCGCTATCGGAAGCCGGCCCGCTACGACGACCTGCTCACGGTCGAGACCCGGGTGACGCGGGCGCGAGGCGCTCGGGTCGTCTTCGGGTATGCGATCCGGGGCGAGGAGGGCGAGGTCCTGGCCGAAGGAGAGACGGAACACGCCGCGGTGGGGGCGGGCGGGCGACCCCAGCGGGTTCCCGCGGACATCCTCGAGATTCTCGCGCCCGAGGGGGGGTGAGAGCCTCCCCCTGCACCCTTCCCACGGGAGACCGGAGCCACCCGGGATGCTCAGCGAGGCCGACTTTCGGATCAACCCCACAGTCTATGAGTGGACCGGCCGGACCATCACCCTCCTGCGGAAGGTCCTCAAGGTCAACGTCAAGCTCCACCACGTCCGGGGGCAGCTCGAGGCGGGCGAGATCTTCCTCTTCAACCACTTCGCCCGGTTCGAGACCTTCATCCCCCAATACCTGATCTACCGGGAGACCGGCGCCCTGAGCCGTTCGGTCGCCAGTGCCGAGTTCTTCCGCGGCGGCGACACCTTCGTCCGGTACCTGCTTAGCCTCGGCGCCGTCCCCAACGACTACCCCGACCTGTTGGCCTTCCTGGCCGCCGAGGTCTTGCGGGGGCGAAAGATCATCCTCTTCCCCGAGGGGGGGATGGTGAAGGACCGCCGGGTGGTCGACCGGAAGGGCCGCTACGGCATCTACTCCCGTTCGGCAGGGGAGCGGCGCAAACAGCACACCGGCGCCGCCGTGGTGGCGCAGGCGGTGGAAGCCTTTCGGTCGACCGTTCGCCGTGCGGCCGAGGAGGGGCGGGAGGACCGGCTGGCGGCGTGGGCCGAGGCTCTGGGGGTGGACGGCTCCGAAGCCCTCGTCGAAACGGCCCGGCGCCCCACGCTGATCGTGCCGGCGAACATCACCTTCTACCCCATTCGCATCGAGGAAAATTGGCTCCAGCGGGGTGCCGAGCTCTTTTCCCGGGGCCTCGACCCTCGGTTCGCCGAGGAGCTCCTCATCGAGGGCAACATTCTCCTGCGCGACACCGACATGGACATCCGCCTCGGCGAGCCGGTGCGGCCGGCGGACTTCTGGGGCCGGGCCGAGCGGTGGCTCGTACGGCGCGTGGGGGAGAGGGTGGGGTCGCTGGAGGGCTTCCTCGCGACCCGAACCGAGACCTCCCGCTGGGAGGAGCGCCTGTGGAACCGCAGGGTCCGCAGGAAGGCCCTGCGCGTTCGCGACGCTTACATGGAGGAGATGTACCGGGGCCTCACGGTGAACCTCAGCCACCTGGCGTCGCACCTGGTCTTCGGCCACTTGGAGCGAGGCGTCGGGGCAGTCAAGGCGGAGGAGCTTCACCGCACCTTGTATCTCGCCGTGAAGCGGGTGCAGGAGCAGTCGGGGGTGCACCTGCACCGCAGCCTGCGCAACCCGGAGGCCTATGGGGGGCTCCTCGGAGGGGGGTGCCCCGGGCTCGAGCAGCTCCTGAAGATCACCGAAGGGCTCGGGCTCGTGACCCGGGAGGACGAGTGGTATCGCCTGGCCTCTCGACTGCGCGACGAGCATGATTTCGACAGCGTGCGCCTGGGCAACCCCCTGGCGGTGTACGCCAACGAGCTCGCCCCGCTTTCGGCGGCCGTGCGGGCCGTGGACTCGGCGCTGCGTGACGCTCCGGGAGTGTCGGAGAGGGAGCTGGCGCTGCTTCGATTCGACGACGAGGTTCGGTCCTACCGCTGGGACCGGAAGGCCTTCCGGAAGGCGCGCCACGAGGAGCTCAACCGGGAGCAGACCGCGACCTGGAGCGGAGAGCCGTTCCTCTTCCTGCCCAAACACCCGCGGAAGCTCGGCGCGCTCCTGGTCCACGGGTTCACAGCCGGGCCTGCGGAGATGCTCCCCCTGGGGGAGCGCCTCCGGGATGCCCACTTCCCGACCCTCGGGGTTCGCCTCAAGGGCCACGGCACGTCCCCCTGGGACCTCCTGGAGCGGAGCTGGGAGCACTGGCTCGAGTCGGTGCGGCGGGGGTACGAGATCCTGAGCGCCCTGTGCGAACGGGTCTGCCTGGTAGGGTTCTCGGCCGGAGGGGCCCTGGCCCTCCGGCTCGCCGCGGAGTCGCCTCCGGGGCTCGCGGGCGTCGCGGCGGTGGCCCCTCCCCTCAAGGTCCGGGACAAGAGCATGACCCTGGTTCCCTGGGTCCACGGCGCCAACCGACTGGCGCGCTCGACCGCCTTGGTCAAGGGGATCATGCTCTTCCACCGCAGCCACCCGGAGCATCCCGAGATCAACTACGTCCACATGCCCATTCGGGCGCTCTACGAGCTCGGGCTCCTCATCGGCGACCTCGAGGACCACCTGGGGCGGGTGGTCTGCCCCGTGCTCCTGGTACAGAGCACCGAAGACCCCACGGTGGACCCCAAGAGCGCCGAGCTCATCCGGGACGGCCTGGGGAGTCTCCGGAAGGAACTGGTGGTGATCCCCTCGGACCGCCACGGGATCCTCTTCGAGGACGTTGGGGGGACCCAGGCCCGGGTGCTGGAGTTCGTCGCGGGTTTGGACGAAGACTCCTGAGAGCCCCCCGGGGAGCACTCCGAGACAAGTTCCGGGCCGGTCTCGCGTCAGACGTCGAAGAGCACCCGCAGCCGCCACCCCCCGCCGGCCGGCTCGGGGGCGAAGAGGAGCTCGTGGTAGGTCGCCGCTTTGACCTCCAGGTCGAAGGGGTGCCTCCCCGGGTCGCGGGGCTCGCCCCAGGCGCGCAGGCGGATGCGGGTTGGGGAGAGCTCGAGGGCCTCGCAGTGTCGGAAGACCCAGCCGCGCACGTTGAGCCAGAAGAGGAGCTCCCCGAGGACCGCGACGAGGGTCTCCGAGGAATCGAACCCATCGGCCTCGAGCACCACCCCTTCCCGGGGTTCGACGGCCTGGGGGTCGGTCACCTGGGTCAGGAGACCGGAACAGAGCTCTTCCAGCGCGCCCTCGGGTGTCGGGGCGACCCCTTCGAGCGAGAGGTCGGCGGTGTGGTCCAGGGTTCTCCACGCAGCCATCGGGGGAGGGTAGCGGAGGGCCGCTCCCGCGTAAAGGCTGACCTTTTCCCAAGGTCCCCAACCCGGTCTGCGAGGCCGTCGGGCCGCTCCTGCCGGCGGGGCAGCAGCGGCATTTCTGGGACAGGGGGCCGGGAGAGAAAACACCGGGGGTGCGCCGAGGCCGGGGCGCCGGGGGCAGTCGAGCGCCCCGGGCCGCCGGCGACCAAGGGAAGCGGTTGCGTTGGCGGGATGTGCGGCACGGAAAAGGCGGGTTGCAGCGAGGGGAACGCCCCTGCCCTGCCAACGT
>CAZYJP010000057.1:0-9548 GCA_964647795.1 uncultured Thermodesulfobacteriota bacterium | reverse complement strand
GGCCCCACGCCCGTGAGGGTGCGCGAGGCCGAGGCGCTCCTCGAAGGCCGGCCCCTCACCCGAGAGAGTGCCGAAGCGGCAGCCGAAGCGGCGGCCGGGTCCGCGCGGGTGAGGGACTCCTGGAGGGGGAAGGCCTGGTATCGGCGCGAGATGATCCGTGTCCTGATCCCACGGGTGCTCGAGCGGGCAGGGGCGTTGGGGGCAAGCTAGGGGGCTGGGGCGCTGGCCGCCGGGAAACCCGAAGAGAGAGAGAGATGGAAGAGATCATCCGATTGACCGTCAACGGCGAGGAGACCTCGGTGCGGGCCCGGCCGGAGTGGAGTCTACTCCGGCTGCTTCGAGAAGGACTCGGCCTTACCGGGGCCAAGGAGGGGTGCGGGGCCGGCGAGTGCGGGGCCTGCACCGTGCTGGTGGATGGGGCCGCGGTGAACTCGTGCCTGTTCCCGGCCCTGGAGGCCGAGGGCAGGAGCGTGGTCACCATCGAGGGACTGGCCGGTCCCGGAGGGCGGCTCCACCCGCTGCAGCAGGCGTTCGTCCGCCACGGTGCCGTGCAGTGCGGGTTCTGCACCCCGGGGATGGTGCTCTCCGCCAAGGCCCTCCTCGACCGGATTCCCAAGCCCAGCGACGAGCAGGTTCGCACGGCGCTCGCCGGAAACCTCTGCCGGTGCACGGGGTACAACCAGATCCTGGAGGCGGTGCGTTCGGCGTCGCAGGAGCTGAGCCCGGAGGAGACCCCCCATGGTTGAGCGCTGTGCGGTTGGAAAGGACCTGCCCAAGGCCGATGCCCCGGAAAAGGTGGAGGGGCGGACCGTCTACATCCAGGACCTGGTCCTTCCCGGCATGCTCCACGGCCGCATCCTCTATTCGGAGCGGGTCAGCGCCCGAATCGTCGGGATCGATACCACGGAAGCGGAGCGGGTGCCCGGGGTCCGCGCGGTGATCACCGCGGAGAACACCGCCGAGATCCGGTTCGGGTTCCTGAAGGACAACATGGCCCTGAAGAAGGGTCGTGTGCGCCAGTACCGTGACGAGGTCGCGGCCGTGGCGGCCTCGACGCCGGAAGCCGCCGAGGAGGCCTTGGCCAGGATCCGAGTGCTCTACGAGGATCTCCCCGCGGTCTTCGACCCGGAGGCGGCGCTTTCCGCCGACGCTCCGCGCCTCCACGAGGTCGACGCCAAGGGCAAGCCCGTGAAGGACAATCGTCTCCGGCTCCCGTGGAAGGTGGAGGCCGGCGATCTGGCGGCCGGGGAGGCCCAGGCGGTCTTCACGTGCGAGGGGGAGTACGAGGCGGGCTGGGTGACCCACTGCTGCATGGGGACTTCGGGATGTGTGGCCAGTTTCGATACCCAGGACAATCTCACGGTCCACTCCAACACCCAGATCCCGAGCCTGGCGAAGAACGACTTCCAGGAGGCCCTGAAGGCCATGGGGGTCAGTGGGAGGGTCCGGGTGGTGAACGCGGCCGTGGGCGGGGGCTTCGGTTCCAAGCTCGACACGTACGCCTATGAGTACATCGCCATCCTGCTGGCCCACCGGACCCGCCGTCCCGTGAAGATCGTGTTCGACCGCGAGGAGGAGTTCACGGCCACGTCCCCCCGACAGCCGGCCCGGATCCGGATTCGCCAGGGGTGTGACGCCGAGGGCCGCCTGACCTTTCGGGACATCTCCATGGTCCTCGACAACGGCGCCTATACATCGTGGGGGGCCACGACCCCCACCGTCATGATGATGCCCTCGACCAGCCTGTATCGGGTCCCCAACGTCCGATTCCAGGCAACGTGCGTCTACACCAACAACACCTACTCCCAGGCGATGCGCGGGTACGGCACCCCCCAAGTGACCTTTGCCATCGAGTCGAATCTCGACGAACTGGCCGAGAGGGCGGGCATCGACCCCTGGGAGATGCGCCTTCGAAACGCGAACGAGGCGGGCGAGGTGACGCCCCAGGGCTTTCGGCCGGAGACCTGCGGCCACCGGGCCTGCCTCGAGGAGGTGGCGAAGCGGTTGGACTGGGGCGCAGCACGCTCGCGGCCGAAGGCAACGGGCCGAAAGGCCCGAGGCGTGGGCATGGCCTGCCTCATGCACGTGGGTGGAGGGGCCAAGATCTACAAGTCCGACGGTTGCGGCACCATGATCAAGATGGACGACCAGGGCCGCGTGGACGTGTTCAGCGGTTCGATGGACATCGGCCAGGGTCTGGACACAGTGATCCGCCAGATCGTCGCCGAGACCCTGGGGCTTCCGGTGTCCCACGTGAATCTGGTGATCGGCGACACCGACGTCTGCCCCTGGGACGTGGGAGTGCACGCGAGCCGGTCGACGTTCGTGGCCGGCAACTCGGCTCTGGCGGCAGCTCGAATGGTCCGCGACCAGATTCTTGCCTTCGCCGAGGAGGTCTTGGAGGCGCCCAAGGAGATTCTGGGGTTGGAGGGCGCACAGGTCGTGTGCCGCGAGGACGCCTCCAAGAACACGCCTCTCGAAAAGATCCTCCGAAAGGCCCACTTCGCCTCGAGCGGGAACACCATGTTCATGGCGGCCCAGTTCTACGAGCCGAAGACCGACCTGCTGGCCGGCGACTTCAAGGGGAACTTCTCGGCGTCCTACGCGTGGGGCTGCCACGGCGTGGAGGTGGAGGTGGACACCGAGACGGGCCACGTGGACGTGCTCCGCTACGTCGCCGCCCACGACGTGGGCAAGGCGATCAATCCCATGCTCCTCAAGGGGCAGGTCTACGGGGCGGCGCTCATGGGGGTGGGATACGCCCTCACCGAGGAGATGATCTACGAAGAGGGGCGCCTCCGGAACCCCAACTTCCGCGACTACAAGATCCTGACCGCCGCCGACACCCTGCCGGTCGAGCCGGTGCTCGTGGAGACCGACGACCCCTCGGGGCCCTTCGGCGCCAAGGGAATCGGCGAGCCGGGGCTGGTCCCCACCGCCCCGGCGATCGCCAACGCGATCTACGACGCCGTGGGCGTGCGCCTGCGGCGCCTCCCCATGAAGCCCGAGGCCGTGCTGGAGGCGATCCGGGCGAAGGTGAGCCCAGCTTGAGGCCGGTTCTGCGCCGCCGGACAGCGGATGGCTGAGTGCTGCCGGCAGCCCGAAGGACAGCCATGCGCGTCCACTCGAGTCTGACCGATCTGAGAGTCCTCGTCCGAGGGGCGGGAGAGATGGCCTCGGGGATCGCTCACCGCCTCTTCGAGAGCCATCTGCAGGTGGCGATGACCGAGGTGTCGCACCCCCTGGCCGTACGGCGCCGGGTGAGCTTTTGCGAGGCAGTCTGGGACGGCACGTGTGAGGTGGAGGGGCTCAGGGGCCGCCGGGTGGATTCCCCGGGAGAGCTCGACGAGGTGCTGGCCGGCGGGGAGCTCCCGGTCCTGGTCGACCCCGGGCTCGCCTGTCTCGATGCCTGGCGGCCCCACGCTGTCCTGGACGCGGTTCTGGCGAAGCGCAACCTGGGCACCCACCGGGACATGGCCGAGCTCGTGGTGGGTTTCGGGCCCGGCTTCATCGCCGGGGAGGACGTGGACGTGGTGGTCGAGACCAACCGCGGCCACGACCTGGGGCGCCTGATCTTGCGGGGCAGCGCGGAGCCCAACACGGGTGTGCCCGGGAACACGGCGGGCTACTCGGTCGAACGGGTGCTCCGCTGCCCGGCGGACGGCGTCTTCGAGGGCCTGGCGGAGATCGGCGATCTCGTCGAGGCGGGGCAGTTGGTGGCCCGGGTCGGGTCCCGTGAGCTTCGGACCCGGATCGGCGGGGTGCTGCGGGGACTCTTGAGGACCGGAGTGCCCGTGCACTCGGGGCTCAAGGCGGGAGACGTGGACCCCCGGGGCGTGCGGGAGAGCTGCTTCACCATCTCCGAGAAGGCCCGAGCCCTTGGCGGAAGCGCCCTCGAGGCCCTCTTGGCGCGCTTCAACCGCTGACCACCACGCCTCCGTGCCCCCGGGGTTGATTTGTCCATCGTTCACGGTAGGCTCCGTCCCGGGCTCCGCCCCGGGGTCCGTCCGGAGACGCACACCACCCACAGGAGGGACATCATGAAGCGACGCGCCGTTCTCTCGACACTCGGAGCATTCCTGGCGGTCGGGATTCTCGCCTCGGCCGCTCCGGCCGCGGACAAGATCGGCCTGACCTACGCCAACTTCCCGCCGGCGCCCACCTTCCCCTCCGTCCAGATGGAGAAGTGGCGGGAGACGGTGGAGCAGCGCACGGGGGGCGCAGTGGAGGTCAAGACCTTCCCGGGTTCCACGCTGCTGGACGCCCGGGGCATGATGGACGGCGTGATCGATGGCGTGGCGGATATCGGCTGCCTGGCCTTTCCCTACCAGCCGGGCCGGTTCGAGCTCCTGGAGGGGGTCGATCTGCCCCTGGGCTTCACCAGCTCGAAGGTCGCCAACGCGGTCCTGTGGGACCTCTACGTGAAGTACCAGCCGAAGTCCCTGGAGAACGTCAAGGTACTCGCCCTCTTCACCGCCCCGCCGGCGCAGATCATGTCGAAGACCCCCATCCGCGCTCTGGCGGACCTGCGGGGCTACGAGCTCCGGGCCACGGGCGCCGGGGTGAGACCCCTCCAACTGCTGGGCGCGGTTCCCGTGGCCATGCCCCAGTCCGAGACCCCGGAGGCTCTCCAGAAGGGGATCGTCAAGGGGGTGTTCTCTTCCCTGGACGTGCTCAAGGACTTCAACTTCGCCGAGATGCTCCGATACGCGACCATCACCGACATGCAGACCACGTCCTTCGGCGTGGTGATGAACCGGAAGAAGTGGGACTCCTTGCCCGCCGACGTGAAGAAGGTCTTCGACGAGGCGGCGCGAGAGCACTCGCTGTGGGTGGGCGAGTACGTGGACAACCACGGAAGGGAATCGGTGGAGTGGTCGGTGGAGAAGTACGGCCTCGAAGTGGTTCGGCTTGCGCCCGAAGAGTATCGGAAGGCCCACGAGACCATGAAGCCGGTCATCGACGACTGGGCGGCAGGGCTGGGGGCCAAGGGATTCCCGGCGCGGGAGTTCGTGGATGATCTGTTCGCCCTGAAGAAGAAGTACGAGGCGGAATTCGGCAAGTAGGGCCCAGGCCGGGGCGGCCCCCCGCGGGGCCGCCTCGGCCCGATGTCCGGAGGACGCACCATGGCCTGGCTGCGCCGAGCCTCGCGGCTCCTGAACCGTTTGATGCTCTGGGGGGCTTCGGCGACCCTGCTCGTCACCCTGGGGATCGCGGTAGTCAACATGGTGATGAGACCTCTCGGCCGCCCCGTGCAGGGTTCCTTCGAGCTGATGGGGTTCGGAGGCGCACTGATCGCCGCGTTTGCGCTGGGGTATACCCAGGAGCGCCGCAACCATATCTCCGTCGATATCGTGTTCGAGCGGTTCGGCCCCCGCCTCAAGCGGGTGCTGGACGGGGTGTCCCACCTCGCCTGTGCGGTCTTCTTCGGGCTCGCAGGGTATCGCGTCGCGCGTCTCGGCTTCGATCTGATCCGCACCGGCGAGGTCTCGGAGACGCTCCGAGTGGCGTTCTACCCCATCGTCTTCTGCGTGGCGTTGGGACTTTGGGGACTCTGTTTCCGGCTCCTCCTGGACGGATTCGGTGCGCTGTGGGCTGAGGGGGAGGAGCGTTGATGGATCCGGTGGCGATCGGTCTCACGGGGATCGCGGCGCTGATGGCGGTGATCTTCCTGTTCCGCATGCCCGTGGGCTTTGCGATGGCCTTGGTGGGGTACCTTGGTTTTGCAGCGGTCGTCAACCCGAGGGCCGCACTGAACATGGTCGGCAGTTCCCTGTGGCAGACCTTCTCGTCCTATGGTCTGACGGTGATCCCGTTCTTCATCCTCATGGGGAACATCTGTTTCGCCGCGGGGCTGAGCGAGAGGATCTACCGAGCTGCCTACACGTGGCTCGGGCACATCCGGGGGGGGGTGGCCATGGCCACGGTCATGGCTTGCGCCGGCTTCGCCGCGATCTGCGGCTCCAATGCGGCCACCGCGGCTACCATGAGCACGGTGGCCCTGCCCGAGATGCGCCGGTTCGGGTACGACAACGCGTTGAGCACGGGTTCGGTGGCGTGCGGGGCGACCCTGGGTGTCGTCATCCCACCGAGCGTCGTGCTGATCCTCATCGGTCTCTCCACCGGGGACTCCATCGCCCGGCTCTTCTTCGCGGCGTTCATCCCGGGAATGATCCTCGCGGGGCTGTTTCTCGTGACGGTGTGGGTCGTATGCCTCCTCCAACCCAGCGCGGGGCCAAAGGGCCCGAGGACGAGTCTGAAGGAGAAGCTCTGGAGCCTCCCCGGCTCCGTGGAGATGCTGGTCCTCTTCGCCCTGATCATGGGCGGACTCTTCGCGGGGTGGTTCACGCCCACCGAAGCCGGGGCCGCCGCGGCCTTTTTTGCCCTCGTCATCAGCCTCGCCGGCCGCCACCTGACGTGGAAGAAGTTTCTCGGAGCGGTGGACGACAGCATCCGCATGTCCTGCATGATTCTCGTAATCGTGGGGGGGGCTGTCATCTTCGGGCGCTTCCTGACCATCACGCGGATCCCCTTCGAAGCGGCCGAGTGGATCACGGGGCTCCCCATCCCCCGCGGAGTGATCCTCGTCTTGATGCTCCTGATCTTCGCGGTGGGCGGGGCGATCATGGATGCGCTGGGGCTGCTGATGATCACGATCCCGATCTTCTTTCCCGTGGCCGTGAAGCTGGGGTACGACCCCCTGTGGTTCTCGGTGGTGGTCACGGTGGTCACGACCATGGGGGCCGTGACGCCCCCGGTGGGCGTGAACGCCTTCGTGGTGGCCGCCATGGCCCGGGACGTGCCGATGACCACCGTCTTTCGGGGGGTGTCGTATTTCCTCCTTGCCTTCGTGGCGTGCATCGGGATCATGATGGCATTCCCGGCCACGGCCACCTACCTGCCGACGCTCCTTCGCTGAACCCCCTTTACTCCCTCTACCGCAGGCGCGGTTGCGGGGGGCTGCCCTGGGCAGCAGCGACCCGGTCGAGCCATGCCTGGTCGACGGGGATCTTGCGGTCCGCCTCGTAGTCGTATAGGACCTGTGTGCTTCGGGCTCGGGCCACGGGTCTGCCGTCCGCCGCGCTGCGGGCCTCGTACTCGAACTCGAAGCTCGTCCGCCCTGCCGAGGGGACGCGGATCCCCACCTCGACGACCTCCCCGTGCCGGGTGGGGCTCAAGAAGTCGCACTGGATCGACGCGAGGATGAAATTGAGGTCGCGTATCGTCGAGGCCTGGAAGACTTCCTCGTAGTACCGGGTCCTGGCGATCTCCAGATAGGTGAAGTATACGGCGTTGTTCACGTGTCCGAGGGCGTCCACGTCGCGCCAACGGACCTCGATTCGGGCCGTGACCGGGTATCCCTTCATCGTTGCTGCCTCCTCACGGGGGGCCTCGCTCGATTCCTCGCTTCTTCCGGCGCGCGAATTCTATGGGCGGGGTCTGGTCGTGTCAACATGCTCCACCGGGCCGATTCGCCGCAGCTTTCGACCTCCCCCGAGGAGTCCGCCATGCCTCTGGCCTTCCCGTCCCTCAGTCACGGCACCGTGGCCTTCGGGTTCTACAACATCGAGACCGACGGCCTCCTCCTCGACCGCCTGTTCTTCTTTTGCAGCGACTTCTGTCGGGCAGTGGGTGAGCTGGCGGCGGCTCCTGGGTCGGCCCGGGGCAGCCGGGCTTCGCTGCCCGGATTCGAGTTTGCCCGGCCGGAGGAGATCGGAGACCTGATGGGAGCGATCCGGGGGACGAGCCGGGAGGGGTTCCTGGGGGAAGTCTACCGGCTGTGGCCGTTTCCGGCTGATGAGGCGGGCTTCCGCCAGAAACTCTATGGAGCCGAGAACCGAAGGCCTGTGGAGGGCCTGCTTCGCGCCCTCGCGGTGCCGAGGGAAATCGTGCTCGCTCCCGACCCGGCGGGGGGCTCCGTGCGGGTCGGAGAGTACGTGTTTTCCCGCCGCGCTTTCGGCGCTCTGCTCGACTATGTGATCCGGGGCGGATATCCGACGTGGGAAGGATACGAGCACGGTCGGCGGCCGGGCTGTGTGGAGGTGCTGGTGGCGGCGAAACGTCTTTTCGGGGAAGGGCCGTCGCGCAGCGCGTGACCCACAGGTTCGTCGGATGGGTCCCGGGCAGGGTAGGAGCTCGCAGCAGGGGCTGAGGTCAACTCCCCAACGCTGCTCCCATCCCCTGAGCCCGCACCAGGAGCTCGGGGTCCCGAAGCACGTCGGTTTCTCCCTCGAGACGGGCGCCCACGAGGGTCGTTGGTCGAAAACCGTAAGCGGTGAGGACCTTCTCGAGGCTCTGGATCGTCCAGGAGTATGCCGAGGGGTCAGGGTGCCCCTGGGTGAGGAAAAGTAGGGCGGGCCTGCCCTCCCTCACGCGAAGGACGCGCTCCCGGTCGCGAAAGCAGTACCAGCGGTCCAGGTAGGACTTGAACAGGCCGGTGGCGTAGCCGTAGTAGATGGGAGTCGCGAGGAGAACCGCGTTCGCACGAGCCGTCGCTTCCAGCACCTCCGTCAGGTCGTCGCGAAGGACGCAGGTGTCGGCGCCGTTCCGGCATGCCCGGCAGCCGACGCAGCCCTGAAAGGAGAGATCGGACAGGGCGACCAGCTGTGGCTCGCCCAGGCCGGCTGCCTGCGCCCCGGTGAGGGCCCGGGCGAGGAGTCGGGAGGAGTTGGCGTTCTTTCGTCCGCTTCCGGCGATGCCGAGAACCATCGAGCTCTCCGGGGGGGGGGCCGCCTCAACCGCCAAGGTCGACCAGGCCGAGCTGGACCCCCTTGACCGCCGCCTGGGTGCGGTTCTTGACACCGAGCTTCTCGAAGACGCCCACGAGCTCCTTTTTCACGGTCTGCTCGGACACGCACAGGTCTTCCGCGATCTCCGCATTGTTCAGACCGCGCACCAGGAGCTTGAGAACCCGGACCTCGCGGGAGGAGAGGCCGTAGCGCCTGCCGTCCCGGGAGGCGTGGAGCTTTTGGTCGGCCAGGAAGGGTGAGTTGATCTCTTGCCCGCGGTGCACCGCCTTGATGATCCGGACGAGCTCCTCCAGGTCCACGTCCTTGAGGATGTAGCCGGCGCTGCCGGCCTTCATCGCCTTGCTGACCTGGGCGGGGGTGTCGTGGAGAGACAGAATGAGGACCTTGGCCTCGGGGACCCGCTCGTGAATGAGCACGGTGGCGCTCACCCCGTCCAGATTGGGCATGGCCAAGTCCATCAGGACGATGTCCGGGCGGTGCTTTTCCGCGAGGACCACGGCTTCGAGACCGTCCGCCGCGGTCGCGACGACCTCCACCTCGTCGTCCAGATCCAAGACCTCCTGGAAACACTGGCGCAGGAGGCGCTGGTCCTCGGCGATGAGCACTCGGATGTTGCTCGTCTCGATCATGGTCACCGCCGGCGAGAACCGGGCCAAAGTCGGCCCGAGGAACCGGACGGCACGGTAGCACAGGGACAAAGCACGACGCAACGAATCCGGGGCGACACTGTGGGGCGGCTCGGAATGCCTTCGGGTGCAGGGCGGTAGGGCGCGACAGGGGCGCGAGCGGCAGTTGGCC
>CAZYJP010000056.1:0-9744 GCA_964647795.1 uncultured Thermodesulfobacteriota bacterium | reverse complement strand
GCTGCGGGAAGGGTCGGGCGGAGGACGAGGCTGAAGAGGAGCGACCGCCCGGGAACGTCGGCCCAGGTGCGCCCCAGGCGCCCCCTTCCCGCGGTCTGGCTCTCCGCGAGCACCAGGGCACCCTCCGGGGCGCCGTCGGCGGCCCAGCGCTCCGCCTCCCGGTTCGTCGAGTCGACGGCGGCACAGTGACGGGCCGGGCGGCCCATGCGGCGGGTGCGAAGGGACGCGGCTAGCTCGCCGGGCCGGAGGCCGGGACCCTGCTGGGTCAGCCGGTATCCCCTGGCGGGCAGGCTCTCCACCCGGTAGCCGTGCCCCCGCAGCAACTCCACTCCCTTCCAGATTGCAGCCCGCGTGACCCCCATCCGGGCTGCGAGGTGCTGCCCGGAGACCGGGGTGCCGCCGGCTTCGACGAGCTGGCGGAGGATCTCGTCCGCGAGGGTTGGGCCCATCGCAATCCCTCTGGCAAAAAGCCTTCTGATAACAGGAACTTCCCGTTTGGAGGCGGGCCGCTACCTTAGCAGAGGAGCAAAAAAGGTGTCAACCGGAGAAAGGCGATCCCAGGCCCCAAACCCCTTGCGTCTGCGGGATGGTCACACCTCCATCGGGCACGGCCTCCGCTACCGGCCTTGGCCGCGAGCAGGGCCGCGTCTGCCCGTGCGAATGCCGTCACCGCGGTGTCGCCGTCGCGCATCCGGGCAAGACACCCTACGGCAGCCCTGCGGTCCCGGGGGCGTCAAGAACCGGAGCGGAGCCGACGCAGGCACCGGCCCACGGCTCTTGGATGCAAGGGGCATGGGGTGAATTTGACTGTCGCGGCGCGGCCATGCCCCCCCGTTTTCGCGCCCGGGTTGAGTCTGGTGCCGGCCTGTGTTCCCGCTCTTCCCGGCTTGTGGCGAGGCCGGCCCCTGACCTCCCGCGAATCCTTCGGGATGGTTTTGTCTGTCGGGATGGTTTTGTCTTGCGGAACAGGGTGGTTCTTGATATTGGGTTCGTGCCCAAGGCAGGAGAAGAGTGGCGCTCTCTTCCGAGGCGATGAGGAGACCTTCTTTCGCAAGTTGGCATGTGAAACCGACTGCATTTGTTTTGTCTACAACCGACAGGAGGGAAGCCAAGTAAAGTGCTGGTAAAAGGGTCCGGGTGGTTCGATTGATGACTTCTATTGTTTCCATTTCCCTTCACGCGTGCCATGGGGGAGTTCCATGACGGAAAGACTCGTTCCAGCGACCCGCTTTGCCCTGTTCCTCGCCGTGCTCTTCCTTTCTCCCCTGTGGGGTCAACCCGCCCACGGGAGCATCGACGACAGCCAGTGCCTGGAGTGCCACGACGAGATCGACTACGAAGCGTACAACTCGTCGGTCCACGGGCGCCACGCCTGCAACAGCTGCCATTTTGACGTGGTCGACATCGCGGACCACGAAACCTGTGGGTCCGCGACCCAGCAGAAGGCCGAGACGTGCCACCGCTGCCACCCTCTGGAGGGGCGGGACCACTTCGCGTCGGTCCACATGATCAACGACATCAAATGCGCCGATTGCCACTCCGAGATCCACTCCCTGCAGAAGTGGGAGGGAGACAAACAGATCAGCGTCGACAAGTGCCTGGGGTGTCACGACGGCGGCGATTACCAGGCTAGCGTCCACGGTCAGGCCGTGGCTCGGGGTTCTCCGGACTCCCCCTCCTGCGCGGACTGTCACGGCCTGCACCGGATCGAGCCCCTGGGAGAACCAGGAACCCATGAGTTTCGGGCGTTTCACACCGAGACCTGCCAGCGCTGTCACGCCGACGCCGAGATGATGAGACGGAACAACGTGCTCCCCATCGCGGCGACCACGTACGAGGACAGCTACCATGGCAAAGTCGTGGGTCTGGGCTCGGTGCTGGGCGCCGGGTGTTCCGACTGCCATAGGGCCCACGGGGTGTTCCAGGACGACGACCCGCGCTCCAGCATTCACCCCGACAACCTGGCGGAAACCTGCGGCGACTGCCACCCGGGGAGCACGTTGCGGTTCGCGCAGTTCCTCGCCCACGCCGACCACACGGACCGGGAGAACTACCCGATCCTGTTCTACACGTTCGTGATCATGACGAGTCTGCTGGTCACGGTGTTCAGCGTGTTCTGGATCCACACGCTCCTCTGGTGGCGGAAAGCCTACTGGGCCAGGCGGGAGCACCTGCTGGCCGGCCACTACGGGCACTCCCACGTCGACGAGCCGCTTCGGCCCTACCGGCGGTTCAGCTGGTTCGACAGACTCCTGCATCTCCTGATGGTGGTCAGCTTCCTGGGGCTCGTGGTGACGGGGCTCCCGCTCAAGTTCCATCGGGCGCCCTGGGCTGGCGCCCTCATGGACCTGATGGGCGGTCCCCACATGGCCGGCGACATCCACAGAATCTGCGCGCTGATCACCTTCCTGTACTTCGGGTTGTGCATGGCGTACATCGTGTACTTCCTGTTCTTCAAGAAGACCGGCGGGACGCCGCTGCAGCGTTTGCTGGGGCCTGACTCCCTCTTCCCCAATCTCAGGGACGTGGCCGACATCACCGCGATGTTCCGGTGGTTCTTCGGTGCCGGGAAGGAACCCCGCTTCGAGCGCTGGACGTACTGGGAGAAGTTCGACTTCCTGGCGGTCTTCTGGGGCATGTTCGCCATCGGCGGGTCGGGGCTGCTGCTCTGGTTCCCGGAGTTCTTCGGCCGCTTCATGCCGGGCTGGATCTTCAACGTCGCCATCATCGTGCACAGCGACGAGGCGTTGCTGGCGTCGGGCTTCATCTTCACCGTGCACTTCTTCAACACCCACTTCCGGCCGGGTAAGTTCCCCATGGACATGGTGATCTTTCGGGGGCGTCTGCCCAAGTGGGAGATGTACGAGGAGCGGGCCGACTGGGTGGAGCGCCTGAAGGCGGAAGGGAGGCTCGAGGCCTTGGAGTCCCGGCCGTCTCACCCCTTCGAGGACCTCTTCGGGCACCTGTTCGGGTTCGCGGCCCTGGGGGTCGGACTGCTCTGCGTCGGTCTGATCGTCTGGGGATTCCTGGCGCACTGAAGCGCGTCGTCCGTGGGAAGCGAGAAGGCCCCGGCCGCAACAGCGACCGGGGCCTTCTCGCAAGGCGCCCGCCGTTCGCTCACCCGGCCAGAAAGCCGTCAGCGGGAGGACCTGGGGCTCCGGGCGGGGGGTCTGCCGTGCCCCTGAGGAACCTCACCGGCCAAGTACGGGTCCGTCCCGAAAGGGGTCTCCCGGACGGAACCCCGCATCACGGGGCCGGCAGAGGGGGCGACGCCCGCGAACCCTCAGTCTGGCTCGGCACACACCTCTCGGAGCCGGGAGGACAGGTCGGTGACGGCGCTCCGCTCGGCCGTGTGGCACCGTCGGCACGACGGGAGGGTCCCACGCCCCGAGACGAGCTTTTCACCCCCTTTGGACGCGACGTGGAGCGAGCCCGGCCCGTGGCACGCCTCGCACTGCACGTTGGTGAAGCCCTCCAGCGCCTTCCAGTCGATCGTGTCTCCCTCGCACTCGAAGGCCACGGCGTGGCAGGGGATGCACTCGGCGTCGAACTGGCGCTTGCGGTCCACCAGGGTCTGGTAGGCGCGGGCGTGGCGAGTTTGCGCCCAGCCCTGATATCGCCCGGGGTGGCACTGCTGGCACGCCGCCATTCCCACATACTCGCTCCCGCAGTCGGGGTCGTCCGGAGCGGGACCCCGGTTGGCGAGCTCTTCCTGGAGGTCCGAGAGCTGCTTGAGGGCGCGGTCGACCATCGGGCCGACGGTGGGGTGGTCCGGCATCTCCAGCAGGAGTTGCACGAAGCTGTTGCGAAAGAGGAACTCCCCCACGGGGGCGCCCCGAGATCCGGACTCCTCGGTACGGGCGGAGGCCGGCCGGACTTCCAGCCGTCCTACGGACCGCCCGCCCCGGTCCAGGTGGGTGATGAAGGAGTCCTGGACGACGATGGGCAGGGTGATCTGGTTGCGCTGGTCGCTGCCCACAATGAGGTGGATGGGCTCCCCGAGGAGGGCGATCCGCCTCTTCGATCGGCTGGTCATGTCGGTGAGGAGCACGATGAGCTCGGCGCCGCGGCCGCGGAGCTCGGCGACCGTGACCCGAGCGGTGTCCAGGGGGTCACGGACCGTGAACTTGTGGCTGGCGGGCACCTTGTCGTGCTTCAGATCTGCGTCCACCAGACCAAAGATTCCCACCTTCACCCCGCCGACCTCCTTGAGCACGTAGGGACGGAACAGGGGGCGGCCGTGGGGGTCCACGAGGTTGGCAGACACGAAGGGGAACCGGGCACGAGCCTGCTTGTCCAGGAGGTAGTCCACGCCCAGGGAGAGGTCGTAGGCCCCGATGTTGAGAGCGTCGCACCCCATCTCGTCGTAGGCCGCCAGGATCAGGTCCGCCGTCAGGCGGGCAGGGGGCACCCGGTCGGGGGGCAGTTGCTCGCGCCGGAACAGCGTGTTGCCGGCATTGACGATGAGGAGGGGCTGCGCCTCTCCGCGGACCGAATCGAAGTAGGTTGCTCGCTTGGCCAGACCGCCACGCGGGTTCTTGAGTCACCCGCAGGGGCTGATCTCGCCTCGCTCGTCCGCGGTATAGAGTATCGTGAGGCCCGGCGCGGCCGCAGGCGGCTTCGCGAGACCTCCGGGGGGTGCGGTGAGAGCCGCCGCGGCCAGCAGGGCGGCAAATGTCCAGCGCATGAGCGTTTCTCCGATGCAGAGGGAACTGGGGAGGGGGGTCGCCCCCGCCGACTCTAGCAGACCTTCGGAACTGCCGACAACCGCGGCTGCGGGCGGGGCGGAGGCGGGTTGATCGGACCGCACCCGGTTGGGTACACTACGGCACTCGGCCGACCCTTCCGGACCCCCTGTCTGCGAGCCGAACGTCATGGCGGTACTCGAGATCGTCCAGTTTCCCCATCCGGTTCTCCGTCGGCGCGCCGAGGAGGTCCAGCGGATCGACGAGGAGATCCACCGGCTGGCCCGCAGCATGGCCGAGACCATGCACCGGGCGCCCGGGATCGGCCTGGCCGCCAATCAGGTGGGGGTACCCGCCCGCCTCTTCGTGGTAGATCTCTCGGCAGGGGAGCGCCCGGAGGAAACCCTGGTCCTCGTCAATCCCGAGGTCCTGTGCAAGGAGGGGTCCTTCCGCATGGAGGAGGGGTGTCTTTCGGTTCCCGACCTTCGGGAGAACGTGACCCGGTGCCGGCGCGTGGTGGTCCGGGGCCTCGATCTGGAAGGCCGGCGGGTGGAGATCGAGGGGGAGGACCTCCTGGCCGTTGCGCTCCAGCACGAGATCGACCACTTGGACGGAGTCCTTTTCCTGGACCACCTGAGCCAGCTCAAGCGCAGCCGCTACGTGGCCCGCCAGAAGAAGGCCGGGTCCTCGGATCGCTGAGAGCCGTGCCTCGCCCCCCGCCCGTGCTCTTCCTCGGGACGGCTCTCTTTGCGGTGCCGAGCCTCGAGGCTCTGGTGGCCGCCGGGGAGTCGGTTTCCCTGGTGGTGACCCAACCGGACCGGCCTCGAGGTCGGGGGCAGCGCACCGAGGCGTCTGCTGTGAAGGCCGCTGCGGAGCGTCTCGGGCTGCCGGTCTTCCAGCCCGAACAGGTCAACGCGCCCGAGGCGCTGGAAGCCCTTGCAAGCCTGTCCCCTGAGTTTGTGGTGGTGGTCGCGTACGGTCAGCTTCTCCGGCGACCGCTCCTGGATCTGGCCGCCCGGCGGGCGGTGAACCTGCATCCCAGCCTCCTCCCCCGCCACCGCGGCCCGTCGCCGGTGGCCTGGGCCATCCTCTCGGGGGACGACCGGGTGGGAAACTCGACCATGCTGCTCGACGAGGGGATGGACTCGGGCCCGGTCCTCCTGCAGGAATCGCTTCCCTTGGACCCCGAAGCGACCCGCGGCGAGGTGGAGGGCAGGCTGGCCCGCAGCGGCGGTCTGCTGCTGACCCGCACCCTCCGCGGCATGCGGGAGGGGGTGCTCCACCCCGTGGCCCAGGACGAAGCCCGCGTCACGATGAGCCGCCTCCTGACCCGGGCGATGCGGGCGGTCGCGTGGGAGCGCCCGTCCGGAGAAGTCCGCCGCCTGGTGCATGCCCTGTCGCCTCACCCCGGGGCCCTGACGTCCCTCGGGGGAAGACTCGTAAAGGTCCTCCGGGTGCGAGAGGTGGGGCTCGCGGGCCCCCCTGGGAGGGTGCTCGACCTCCGGCGGGAAGGGCCGGTGATCGGTTGCGGAGGCGGCGCCGTGCTCTGGCTGGAGGTGCAACCCGAGGGGAGGCGGCCCATGGGAGGGGCGGACTTCGCCCGGGGAGGGGGCGTGACGGTGGGGCAGGATCTGGAGGTGCCCTGGGATGGGTGAGGATCTGGGAGGGGGAGGGAAACGCCTGTTCCTGGGGCTTCTGCTGGTCACGGGGTTCCTGCTGGGAGGGGTCGGCCTGGCCACCTGGCTCGTCCCTCGCACCTATGCGGCCGGCGGTTCCTGGCTCGCAGCCCTTCTGGGGGGTGCGTTCGCGGCCGGGGCTCTCCTGGTGTGGGCCGGGATCGGCATTCTGGTCTTCGCAACGCTGTTCGAGCGCGACCTGCCCGGAACCCGGCGGGTGCGGGGACTGCTCATCCGCGGCTTCTTCCCGCCCCTCGTGGCCGTGGCGCGGCTCTTCGGCATTCCCAAGGAGAGGGTTGAGCGGTCCTTCGTCGCCGTGAACAATCAACTCGTCCTGCGCTCTGGGCGCAGGTCCCGGCCCGAACGGATGCTGATCCTCCTGCCGCACTGCCTCCAGGTGGACGCGTGCGAAATCCGTATCACCGGCGACATCGGCAACTGTAAAGGCTGCGGGAGATGCCCGATCGCCGGGCTCGTGGCGTTGGGCGAGCGCTACGGGGTGCACTTGAGCGTTGCGACCGGAGGTACGATCGCCCGCAGGCTCATCGTGGAGCAGCGGCCGGAGATCATCATCGCCGTCGCCTGCGAGCGGGATCTCACCAGCGGCATCCAGGACGCCCATCCTCTACCGGTCTACGGTATCCTCAACGCTCGGCCCGAGGGTCCGTGCTTCAACACCGTGGTGGACCTGGGGGCCGTGGAGAGGGCTCTGGCGCACTTCGTGGCGCAGGCGCCCCCAAACCGGGTGAAAGCCATTGACACCGCCAAAGGCGGTTGACCAGATTGGCAGGCCGATAGCGACCTGCCCGGGAGATCCCATGGACATGCCCTCCGTATTGCGGCTCGTGGACGAGGACCTCAGGAAGGTCGAGCTGCAATTCCAGGAAAACCTCCGGTCCGACGTGAGCCTCATCCCGACCGTCGGCCGCTACGTGCTGCGCAGCGGCGGGAAGCGGGTGCGCCCGCTCCTCGTCCTCCTGGCTGCGCAGCTGTGCGGTTACCGAGGGGAGCGGGCCGTTCCCCTGGCCTCCATCGTGGAATTCATTCACACGGCCACGCTCCTGCACGACGACGTCGTCGACAACGCCGACCTGAGAAGGGGGCAGGAGTCGGCCAATGCGGTCTGGGGCAACGAGGCGAGCGTACTCGTCGGGGACTTCCTGTTCAGCAAGTCCTTCTCGCTTCTGGTGGCCGACGGCGACCTGCGCATCTTGAGGGTCATGAGCGACGCGACCACTCTGATGGCCGAGGGAGAGGTCCTCGAACTGCTCAAGACGTCGGACCTGGACACCCTGGAGCGGGAGTACCTCGAAGTCGTGACCAACAAGACCGCGGTGCTCCTTGCGGCAGCCTGCGAAATCGGCGGGTTGCTGGGCGGGGCACCCGAGGACGAGGTCTCGGCGCTCCGAGGCTACGGGTTGGAGGTGGGTATCGCCTTCCAGCTCATGGACGACTGCCTGGACTACGTGGGGGACGAGAGTGCCTTCGGAAAGGAGGTGGGGACCGATCTGGCCGAGGGAAAGATTACCCTGCCCCTCATCCACGCGCTGCAACGGTGCACACCCGAGGAGAGGAAGTTCGTCGGCTCGGTCCTCGAGAGGGATGCCGTGACCTCCGAGGATCTCCAGGGGGTTCTCCGGCTCATCGAGAAGTTCGGCGGGATCGAATTCACCCGGGGCCAGGCCCGGGAGCGGGTAGACCGAGCCAGGGGCCTGCTCGGGTGCTTTCCCCGCTCCCCGGAGCGGGACGCCCTCGAGGCGGTCGCCGAGTACGTGGTCGCCCGGGATCGGTGAGAGCCTGGGAGAGAATCGTCGCGGGCAGGCCGGAGCTGCGAGGCGCGCACGGGCGAACGACGAGAGACAGGCAGGAGATTGGCGAGGAGTGACCCAGGGAGTGGACACCCCCGCACCCGGAGGGGCCGGTGTCGCGGCCGCAGCGATTTGGCAGCTCAGAGGGCTGTGTTACAGGATCTTGGGACACGGACACGGGCGAAGGCCCTAGAAGAGCTCGCGCTGTCCGCCCCTGGCTTCTTGGGGTTGTCGACGCCGGGAGACGGGGCGTCCCTGCTCCTGCTCCGCACCCGTGGGACCGGGCTCCTCCAGGCGAAGGAGCGCCGCCTCCACGTCCTCCATCGAGCCCGTACCCCGGGCCGCATCGCCCTCGGCCGCGCCGAGGTTCGGAGTGCGCAGCAGGGATCGGCCCATCCCCCGCCAGAAGGACGACCACGAGCCGGCGCCCACGTTCTCCCGGTCGAGCCATTGGAGCGCCCCCGCGAGCTTCGCATCCAGGTTGTCGAGGTAGTGCAGGGCGATGGCCTCCAGCGTCTGGGGCTGGACCGGAGCCCCCCACTCCTTCTCTCCGTGGTGGCTCAGGATCAGGTGTTCGAGTTGGAGCAGCAGGGCTTGGGGAAAGCCCGGGAGCCGGGCGGCGGCCTCTCGGACCATGTGGGCCCCGGCGACGATGTGGCCCAGTAGCGCGCCTTCATCGGTGTAGTCGAATCCGGGCCGTCGGGAGAGCTCGCGGACCTTGCCGATGTCGTGGAAGAAGGCGCCGGCCAGCAATAGGTCGCGGTTCAGGCGGTCGCTGTATAGCCCCCCGAGAGCTCTGGACAGCCGCAGAACCCCCACCGTGTGTTCCAGGAGCCCCCCCAGATAGGCGTGGTGAAACCCCTTCGCCGCCGGTGCATCCAGGAACACGCCCCGGAACTTGGGGTCTTCGAGGAACCCTTGGAGGAGTCTCGCGAGCTCCGGGTGGGAGACCTCCGACAGGATGGTCGCCAGTTCTTCCCACAGCTCCTGGCACGCTTCCATCGCGAGCCCGGGCAGGAAGTCGCGGCGGTCGATGCCCTCCAGGTCCCGGTCCGAGACTCGGTCGATCGCGTCGACGCGCAACTGGGGCGCGTCGTTCCGGATCTGCAAGCGGGCGGCCACGGTGACCAGGTCGCCCGCTTCGAACCGCGACGCGAACAGCTCCGCATCGTCCCAGAGGAAACCCTCGATCTCGCCGGTCCGGTCGGAGAGGGTCAGGCGCAGGTAGGGCTTGTCGCGGGAGGACGTGAGCACGCTCTTCTTCGAGACCGCGAACACGTCCTCGAACGCACGGCCTTCCGCACCCCGCTCCTGCAACCCCTTTACGTAAAAGGACTTCCGGATGGACATCCGAGGGCCTCCGTGCCCCGAGTAACGGGGCGCAAGGGGGAAACGGGCCCCGGTGGCTTGTCCCGATGCTCCCGAGGCGCGCGGAGCACGCTACCGAACCGGTCGCCAGCCTGTCAATGCGCCCCGGCCCCCGGAATCCCTCGTCCTTGGGGCCGGGGGCCTCGGGCTCAGCGCTCCCCGACGAGGAGGGCGTAGGCCTCTTTCGCCGAAATGTTGCAGCGTCGG
>CAZYJP010000055.1:0-9845 GCA_964647795.1 uncultured Thermodesulfobacteriota bacterium | reverse complement strand
CACCACCAGGTCGAAGTCCGGTCCGGCCATCTCACACCTCCAGCCAGAGCCGCTCGGGCGCCTCGATCAGGTCCTTGACCCGCACCAGGAACTGCACGGCATCCCGGCCGTCGATGATTCGGTGATCGTAGCTCAGGGCTAGATACATCATCGGCCGGACCACCACCTGCCCGTCCACCGCGACCGGCCGCTGCTCCACCTTGTGGAGCCCCAGGATGGCGCTCTGGGGCGGGTTGAGGATGGGGGTGGAGAGCAGCGAGCCGAAGACGCCGCCGTTGGTGATGGTGAAGGTGCCGCCCTCCAGGTCGGAGAGCTCCAGCTTGTTCTCCCGGACCTTGTCGGCGAAGTCGGCGATGGCCCTCTCGATGGCGGCGGGCCCGAGCCGCTCGACGTGGCGGATCACCGGCACCACAAGGCCCCGCTCGGCGCCGATCGCGATCCCCATGTGCACGTAGTCGTGGTAGACGATCTCGTCCCCCTCGATGAAGGCGTTCACCTGTGGGAAGGCCCTCAGGGCCTGGACTGCGGCCATCACGAAGAACGAGGTGATCCCGAGCCCCACCCCGTGCCGCGCGAGGAACGCCGACTTGTACCTCGTGCGCAGGTCCATCACGGCGCCCATGTCCGCCTCGTTGAAGGTCGTGAGCATGGCGGTATTGCGCTTGGCCTCCAGGAGCCGCTCGGCGATTCGCCGGCGGATCGGGCTCAGGGGTTTTCGGGTGGTGCCCTCGCCGGCCCCCGCCTCGGGTCGGGGTTTCCTCCCGGCCCCCTCCTGCCCTCCCCCCGCTTGCTTCTCCCCCGGGCTCTTCTCCTTCCCCCGGGCCTCCTCCTGCCCGGAAGGTTCCGTAGTCTTCCCTGCCTCCTGCTGCTCCAGGTGCAGCAGCACGTCACCTCGAGTGAGCCGGCCCCCGGGGCCGGTGGCGGGAATCTTCGAAGGGTCCAGGCCCTTTTCAGCCACTAAGGTACGTACCGACGGGGTCAGGGTCTCCTCCTCGCCACCCCGGGCCGGCGCCGTTGCGGGCTGTTCCGGAGAGGGAGCGACCTCCTCGGCCTTCGCACCGGCCGCCGCGGGCGCCTCTTTCTCGTCCTTCGGGGTGGGCTCGGCCTTGGCCGCACCCTCGGCCCCCTTCGCCGTCCCGGCTTTTCCCGGATCGATCCTGCCCACGACTTGGCCCACCTTGACGGCAGCACCCGCAGGGACCCCGATTTTCACCACCCCGGCCCCCTCGGCCGGCACCTCCAGGGTCACCTTGTCGGTCTCCAGGAGAAAGAGGGCCTGGTCCTTCTCCACGGCGTCCCCGTCCTTCACGAACCACTCGGCCAGCACGGCTTCCTGGACCGACTCGCCGACCTCGGGCACCCGGATCTCGATCGCCATCTGTCCCTCCCTCTCGGTTCCCCGGAAACTCTTCGTTAGGGCCCGTTCAGAAATTACTGACCCAGTTGCGGCGTCGATGTCCGGCTGACTGCGTTGCTCGTCGGTTACATACCGCAGCGGGTATGCGCCCTCCTCGCGCCTTGTCAGCCGGGCGCCTCCCCACCGCTCTTTGGACCACCTATTTTCTGAGCGGACCCTTACTGACCGGGACGCGCCCTCGGGGTCCCGACCCCGGGCGGCCCGGGTGACCCCGTCTACGTCTCCTTCTGTCGCCCCCTCTTGCCGGACGCAGCCCTTGCTCCCTTGCCCTTCCCCTTCTGCTCCCCGGCCGCGGGAGCTCCTTTGCTGCGGGGCAGGACCTTCGCCAGGAGCTTCTCCTCCTCGGCTCGGTGCAGGAACGAGAACCCGGTGGCCGGGCTCGCCGCCTCCGGCCTGCCGACGTACCCGGGCTCCCGCCCAAGGGCCTCCCGCAAGCGGGGTGCCGCAAAGCTCCAGGCGCCCATGTTGGCCGGCTCGTCCTGGACCCAGATCCACTCTGCCGCGCGCCCATAGCTGGCCGCCACCTCCCGCAGGGCCTCCTCCGGGAAGGGGTAGAGCTGCTCCATGCGCACCAGCGCCACACCGGCCGCATCGACCTCGTTGCGGCGCTTCGCCAGGGTGTAGAAGACCTTTCCGGTGCACAGGAACACCCGGCGCACCCCCGACGGCCGTCCCGCCTCGGGGTCGCCCAAGACGGGGGCGAAGCCGCCCGACGCCATCTCCGAGAGGGGGGAGACCGCCTCGGGGTGGCGCAGCAGGCTCTTCGGGGTCAAGACCACGAGGGGCTTCCGCCAGGGGGCCTTCACCTGGCGGCGGAGCAAGTGGAAGTACTGGGCCGGGGTGGTTGGCTGGCAGACCTGCAGGTTCTCCTCCGCACAGAGCTGAAGGAACCTCTCGGGGCGCCCCGTGGAATGGTCCGGACCCTGCCCCTCGTACCCGTGGGGCAGGAGGAGCACGAGCCCGTTGGGCCGCCCCCACTTCGCCTCGGCGCTGGCAAAAAACTGGTCGATGACGACCTGCGCCCCGTTGGCGAAATCACCGTACTGGGCCTCCCAGAGGACCAAGGCATCGGGACTGACGGCGGCGTAGCCGTACTCGAACCCCACGACCGCGGCCTCGGACAGGGGACTGTCGAAGACCTGGAACCGGGCCTGCCCCTCCCGCAGATGATTCAAGGGCACCCAGGGCCCGCCGCTCCCCGGGTCGTACCACACCGCGTGGCGCTGGCTGAAGGTGCCCCGGCCGCTGTCCTGCCCGCTCAGCCGCACCGGGACGCCCTCGACGAGAAGGCTCCCGAACGCGAGGGCCTCCGCGCCGGCCCAATCCACCCCCGCACCCCCCTCCTCCGCCGCCTGCACCCTGCGCTCGAGGATCTTCCGGAGCTTGGGGTGAAGAGAAAAGCCGTCGGGGACCCGCGCCAGGGCCCGGTGGAGCTCCCGGAGGTCTCCCTCGGCGACGGCCGTGTCGCCCGGGTCCGAGGTGTAGCGGTTTTCCCTGAGCTCCCAGCCGTCCCACGGCTCGGGAGGTGACCAGGCGCAGGCCTTGGATCGGGCCGCCTCGAAGGCCGCCTCCAGCTCCCGATCCACCTCGGCAGCGAGGCGCTCCGGCTCGCCGGACTCCACGGTACCCGCCCCCCCCAGTTGCCGAGCGTAGAGCTCGTAGACCGGGGGTCGGCCGTGGATCCGCTCATACAGGAGAGGCTGGGTGAAATAGGGTTCGTCCCCCTCGTTGTGGCCGTGGCGGCGATAGCACACGAGATCCAGCACCGCGTCCTTGCCGAACGCGAGGCGGTATTCCAGGGCGAGCGCCGTGGCGTGGAGCACGGCCTCCGGGCTCTCGCCGTGCACGTGGAAGATCGGCGCCATCAGCATCTTCGCGATGTCCGTGGCGTAACGGGTGGACCGGGCATGATCCGGCAGCGTGGTGTACCCGATCTGGTTGTTGAGGACTATGTGCACCGTTCCCCCCGTGGCATACCCGGGAAGCAGCGCCAGGTTGAGGGTCTCGGCCACGATCCCCTGCCCCGGGAACGCGGCGTCCCCGTGGATGAGGACCGGGAGCACCTCCCGGGCACCTCCCTCCCCGGCCCGGTCCTGCAGGGCCCGCGCGATCCCCTCCACCACCGGGTTCACCGCCTCCAGGTGACTGGGATTCTCGGGCAGGATCACCCGTATCGGCCCTGCCCCGGTCTCCACCTCGCCCATGTACCCGCTGTGGTACTTCACGTCCCCGCTCCCCGGGATCTCTTCGGGGTCGTAGGTGGCCTCGAACTGGCAGAAGACCTCCTCGAAGCTCTTCCCCAGGAGATTCACGTGGACGTTGAGGCGGCCGCGGTGGGCCATCCCGAGGATCACATGGCGCACGCCCCTCTCGGCCGCGTCGCGGACGAGGGTGCGGAGCTGAGGGATCAGGACCTCGCCTCCCTCCAGGGAAAACCTCGTCTGGCCGAGATAGCGCTTGTGCAGAAACCCCTCGAACCGACCCGCCCGAACGAGCCAGCGGAGGACCTCGCGCCGCTCGTCCGGGGAGAGCCGGCCCCGGTTCCGCCCCGGTTCCATACGGGCCCGCAGCCACTCGCGCTCGTCGGGGTCCTGCAGGTGGGTGTACTCCACGCCCACGGAGCGGCAGTAGGTCTCACGAAGGGCCTCCACCACCTCCCCCAGCGTCACCCGGTCCCCCTCGCCGAATCCGGGCGCGTGGACCGTCCGGTCCAGGTCTTCCCGACTCAGGCCGAAGGCCTCCAACTCCAGTAAGGGGTGGGACGTGGGACACACGGTAAGAGGGTCGAGGCAGGCCAGGAGGTGCCCCAGGTCGCGATAGCGCTGGATGAGGGCCTCGGCCTTCGCCTGGAGAGCCATGGCGTCGGCCCCCACGCCGACCGGTTCCGCGGTCGACCGTGCCGCTCCCAGCTCGAAGCCCTGGAAGAACGCCTGCCACTGAGGGCTCACCCCCCCGGGGTCGGCTTTCCACCGGGAGTACTGGTCGTCGATGTACGGCAGGTTCCAACCGCCGGGAACGTCCATGCCGGCTCCTCCGGGTCCGATGCGAGCGGTCGGCTCACCTTACCCGCTCATAGTGGGAATGCAAAGGGCGGGGAGGTTTGAATCCGGACCGCGCCTCGCTACAATGGGCGCTCTTTGTTCCCCCTCTCAGGGAGGAGGTCTGGATGCCCACACCACTGGAACCCTTGCGCCTGAGGCGCCGAGTCGACCCGGAGGGATTCCCCTTCGAGACCACGGCCGACCTCGCGCCCCAGCGCAAGCCCCTGGGCCAGGAGCGGGCCCTGCAGGCCCTGGACTTCGGCGTCGGCGTGGACAGCCAGGGGTACAACATCTTCGTCCTCGGCCACCCCGGGGCGGGCAAGCGCACCACCGTTCTCGATCTCTTGGGCGAGGCGGCGGGGCGGCGCCCGGCTCCCGAAGACTGGATCTACGTCTTCAATTTCCAGGACGAGGATCGCCCCCTCGCGCTCTCACTCCCCGCGGGCAGCGCCGAAGCCTTGCGCCAGGACATGGACGCGCTGGTGAAGAGCCTCCTGGCCGAGATCCCGAAGGCGTTCTCGGGGGATGGCTACGAGAAGGACAAGGCAGCCGCCTTGAAGGCGGCCCAGGAGGAGAAGTCGTCGGTCTTCCGGGAGCTCGAGACCTTGGCCAACACCCACGGGTTCCTGGTGCAGCGGAGCGCCGAGGGCCTGGCCCTCGTCTACACCCGAGAGGGCTCGCCGGTGAGCCAGGAAGACTTCGAGACGCTTCCGGAGGAGGAGCGGGAAGCCGTCCGAAAGGCCCGCGAGGTGCTCCAGGCGAAGCTGCGGGCGACCATCGAGGCGGTCAAGGAAATCGACCGCCGGGCCAAGGAGACCCTCCAGGACCTGGAGCGACGGGTGGCCCTGGCCGCCGTCGGCCACGAGATCGAGGCCTTGGTGAAGAAGTACGCTGCCCTCTTCGGAGTGGTCGACTACCTCAAGGCGGTGGAGAAGGACGTCATCGACAACCTCGAGGAGTTCCGGTCCGGCGGTCAGGAGGGACCGTCCCTCCCCTTCCCCTTCCGGGCCGCCATGGTCGAGAGCCGGACCAAGCGCTACCAGGTGAACGTCCTAGTGAACAACAAGGGGCTCGAGGCAGCTCCCGTGGTCCACGAGTCCAACCCGACCTATCACAACCTCATCGGGCGCATCGAGCACCACGTCCAGTTGGGCGCCTTCACCACCGACTTCAGCCTGGTCAAGGCCGGCGCGTTCCACCGGGCCAACGGCGGGTACCTGGTGCTCGACGCCCGGGACCTGCTCCTGAACCCCTTCGCCTACGACGCCCTGAAGCGGGTGCTCAAGGACCGCCAGATCCGAATCGAGGAGATCGGCGAGCAGTTCCGCCTCATCTCCACCGCCTCGCTCAAGCCCGAAGCGATCCCGGCCCGCGTCAAAGTGGTGCTCCTGGGGACCCCCTGGATCTACTACCTGCTTCGCTACTACGACGACGACTTCGCCCAGCTCTTCAAGGTGAAGGGGGAGTTCTCCGACGACATGCCCCTCACCGAGGAGAACCGCCTGAGCTACGCCTTCCTGGTGGCGCACCACTGCGCGGAAGAGGGGCTCCTGCCCTTCCACCGCGACGCCGTAGCCGGGGTCGTGGAGCACGGTCTCCGAGCCGCCGAACACCAGGAGCGCCTCGCGAGCCACCACCAGGAGATCGTGGACCTCGTGCGCGAGGCCCACCACTGGGCCCGGGCGGACCAGGCTGGAGTGGTGCGGGCCGAGCACGTGGACCGGGCCGTCGCCGAGAAGATCCGCCGCAACAGCTACCTGGAAGAAGTCATCGGAAGGCTCATCGAAGAGGGCACCATCGTCATCGAGGTCCAGGGTGAAGCCGTGGGCCAGGTCAACGGGCTCTCGGTTTACGACCTCGGGGACTACGCCTTCGGAAAACCGTCCCGGGTGACCGCCAGGGTCTTCCTGGGCAAAGAAGGGGTGGTCAACATCGAGCGGGAGAGCGACCTGGGGGGCCGCATCCACAACAAGGGCATGCTGATCCTCCAAGGCTACTTCGGGTCCCGCTACGCCCGGCGCTTCCCCATCGCCTTTGCCGCCACGCTCTGCTTCGAGCAGTCCTACGGCGGCGTCGAGGGGGACAGCGCGTCCTCGGCCGAGCTCCTCGCCCTGATCTCGGCCCTGGGCGAGGTGCCGCTCCGCCAGGACCTCGCGGTCACGGGCTCGGTGGACCAGAGGGGGAGCATCCAGGCCATCGGGGGGGTGAACCTCAAGATCGAGGGCTTCTACAAGACCTGCAAGGTCAAGGGGCTGACCGGTACCCAGGGGGTCGTGATCCCCCACGCCAACGTGAAGAACCTCATGCTCGACCCCGAGGTGGTGGCCGCCGTGGAGGCCGGCCGGTTCCACGTCTATCCGGTGGCCACCGTGGACGCGGCCCTCGAGCTCCTCACCGGCCTTCCGGCGGGCGACGAGGACGCCTACGGCAACTACCCCGAGGGCAGCGTCAACGCCAAGGTCATGCGCCGCCTGGAGCGCCTGGCCGAGCTGTGGAAGAAGCTGCACGCGGGGGAGCCCGCGTAGGGTTGCGGTTTCCGCGGCCCCTGTCGCGATCCGGCGCCCCGTCCGTGGGGCGCGCTGCAGGCCGTTCTCTTCAACGGCCTGTTAGCGGGCCGGGACGAGCCAGGCCACCTGGTAGGGTTCGAGGGCGACCGGGAGCGCCTGGGCGTCCGCCCTCAGGTGGTTTCCCGTGAGCAGGTCGTGCCAGCCAGGGGCCCGCTCGGGAAGCTTCTCCCCCGGGATGGACAGCGCCACCGGGCCGCCGGTCACGTTGATCAGGGCCAGGAGGTGCTCGTCCCCTTCCGGGGCGGAGCGGCACACCGCAAAGACGTGGGGGGAGAGGCTTTTCGAACATCTCCGGAGGCTTGTGGGCGACGTGCACGGTCAGGATGCGCTCGAGCTCGGGCATCCACTCCCTGGCCCCGGGCTCCCCTACAGGAACGCCAGCCGACGGAACATCCGCTCGCGCCGGTCGGCCGGGAGCCGCAACCGAGGACGGCTGTAGTCCGGGAGCTCTTCGTAGATTGTGCGCTTTCGGCGGGCGTCCATTCGTTCCGGTCTGCCTTCCGCCGGCAGGGAGCCGCCGCGAGCGTGGGCGGCTAGAAGACGGCCAGTGCTTTCACCGCGAAGCCCCCGAAGGCGCCCCGCGTGACCTCCTTGGAGATCAGGGCCTCCAGGGCCACCCGGGGACGAAACCGGTAGAGGGCCTTGAGGTGAACCTTGTCGACGTACCCCTCCCGCCGACGGTCCCCCAGGACAGGAGGCGCGGCCTCATCGGCGGGGTCGGCCCGGCGCACCATCCGGGAATAGCTCCCCAGATAGCCCGCGCGCACCTCCAGGGGGTCCCAGCCGGCGTACCCGAGCTCCAGGCCGTACAGCCCTTGCTCCATCCGATAGGTCCCCTCCTCTCCCGGCGCCTCGTAGGCGTCCCTCTGGCGCCCATATGCCAGGAGCATCGAGCCCGTCCACAGGCCCCAGCGCTGCCAAACGTGTGCCTGGAGCAGGCTCCACGCGCTCTCCGTCTCGAGCACCTCGCTCTCCCCTTCCGGGGGTATCTCATTCTGCTTCAACCGGTCCACGACGATGCGCCCCAGGAGCCCAGCGCCCCACTCCCGCCCCCGGAGCTCGGCGCCCAAGGTCCCGTAGGCCGAGAACCCCTCTCCCCGGAACGCGGACTCGCCTTCCGCCCCCGGCCGCCTCTCGGAGCGGTACGGCTCCCCGAGGTTCGCGGAACCGTAGAAGGCCACCCGGCCCCGCTCCAGGTACCCATCCGCCAGATACCGGATCGGGCTCTTGGAAAAGCTCGTCTCCCCGCTGCCCTTGCGCTTGTGGACGAACGCCTCATCGAGCACGACGACCCTCAGCCATCCGCCCGGACCCGAGCCGAGCTGGGCACCCAGCCCGAAGGAGGCCTCGCTCTTCCGATGGGCGGGCCAGCCGGCAGCCACGAGCGCCCAACGCTCGGTCACAAACCAGTGAGCGTGGAGCCTCTCGTCGAAGAGCTCGAACCGGCCGTCCTCCCACTCCCGGCGCTCGTACCCCACCCCAAGACGGTCGGTGAGGGGGAGGTTGAGGGCGATCTCCCCGTCGACGTACAGGCGGGTTCCGCTGGTGGAGCCGTACTGCATCAGGAAACCGCTGTCGGTGTAACGGTCGCGGGCCCAGTCGGCGCGCCAGCGCGGATCGGCCGCGTACTGGAGCAGGTGAACCTCAAGGAGGGTCCCGAACTGCCCGTCGTCGACCCGCTCCAGGAGATCCCGCTCCCCGGAAAAGAAGGGCGGCATCAGGATCTCGGCGGCCGAGGGCGCGGCGGGTCCGGCCACCACCGCGAACCAGGTGAGCGCGGCACAGAACGCGCGCCTTCCTGTCACGGACCCGCCCCGGGACAGGCGTCCCCCACCTCAATCCTCCGCGGGAACCAGTCGGACGACCGCGCCGTCGGCGTGGTCGGTGAGCAGGTACAGGTACCCGTCCGGCCCGCTGCGCACGTCGCGAATGCGGCCCAGCACCCCTTCCAACAGACGCTCCTGGTGGATCACCCGGTCCTCGCCTTCCGCCTCCACCCGGACGAGGAGCTGGCCGCGCAGGGCGCCCACGAAGAGGTGACCGCGCCAGCGAGGGAAGCGCTCCCCGTCATAGAAGGCCATGCCCGAGGGGGCGATGGAAGGGGTCCAGTGCAACAGCGGCTGGGCCATCCCCTCCCTCTCCGTCCCCACGCCGATCCGGGTGCCGGTTCCGTAGTTCACCCCGTAGGTGATCACCGGCCAGCCGTAGTTCGTGCCGGAGCGTAGCACATTGATTTCGTCACCGCCCTGGGGGCCGTGCTCGTGGGACCAGAGCACCCCGGTCGCCGGGTGCAGGACCGCGCCCTGGACGTTGCGGTTTCCGTACGTGTAGATCTCCGGCCGGGCGCCCGGCCGGCCGACGAAAGGGTTGTCGTCGGGAACCCGCCCGTCGTCGTGGAGGCGGATGATCGAGCCCGCGTGGTCGTCGAGATCCTGGGCCCGGTCCATCTCTCCGCGGTCTCCCAGGGTGATGAACAAGTAACCCTCCCGGTCGAAGACCAGCCGAGAGCCGAAGTGGCGGCCTCCGGTCGACTTGGGCTCCGCGCGGAAGATCACCTCGACGTCGGCGAGCCGGTGGTCCTCTAGGCGGCCTCGGGCGACCTCGGTCCCGAGCCGCTGCCTGCCCAGGGCCCCCCGCTCGGATCCGGCATAGGAAAAGTACACCAGGCGGTTGCGCTCGAAATCCGGGTGCAGTGCCACGTCCAGCAGGCCCCCCTGGCCGATGGCGGCAACGGGAGGGAGACCCTCGACCGGCCGCGGGTCCAGATCCCGTCCGGCCACCACGCGCAGGCGGCCCGGGCGCTCGGTCACGAGCATCCTC
>CAZYJP010000054.1:0-9894 GCA_964647795.1 uncultured Thermodesulfobacteriota bacterium | reverse complement strand
CGGAATCATCCGCTTCAACGATGACTGGAACCTCGTCTTCAAGGTGGAGACCCACAACTCCCCCTCGGCCCTCGACCCCTACGGCGGGGCGCTCACCGGGATCGTGGGAGTGAACCGGGACCCCATGGGCACCGGCATGGGCGCCCAGCTCATCTTCAACGTCGACACCTTCTGCTTCGCCGACCCTTTCTACGCCGAGGAGCTGCCCCCGCGGCTCCTGCACCCCCGGAGGATCTACGAAGGGGTGGTCCGGGGGGTGGAGCACGGGGGCAACAAGAGCGGAATCCCCACGGTGAACGGCGCCGTCGTCTTCGACGACCGCTTCCTCGGGAAGCCCCTGGTCTACTGCGGCACGGCCGGCCTCATCCCGCGCCTGGTCGGGGGCAAGCCGGGGCACGAGAAGCGGGCACGCCCGGGGGACCGGATCGTCATGGCCGGGGGGCGGATCGGCAAGGACGGGATTCACGGGGCCACCTTCTCTTCCGAGGAGCTCCACGAGGGGAGCCCGGCCACGGCGGTGCAGCTCGGGGACCCCATCACCCAGAAGCGGTTGTACGATTTCCTCCTCCTCGCCCGGGACCGGGGCCTGTACCGCTCGATCACCGACAACGGGGCGGGCGGCCTCTCGTCGAGCATCGGGGAGATGGCGGAGCAGTCCGGGGGCGCCGTGCTCGACCTCGACCAGGCGCCCCTCAAGTACGCCGGGCTCAACCCCTGGGAGATCCTGGTCTCCGAGTCCCAGGAGAGGATGTCCCTGGCGGTGGCGCCGGAGACCCTCGAGCCGTTCCTGTCCCTGGCGCGGGAGATGCGGGTGGAGGCGGCCGTGGTCGGCGAGTTCACCGACGCCGGTGCCTTCGAGGCCCGTTACGGTGGACGCACCGTGGCCTATCTGCCCCTGGAGTTCCTCCACGACGGCCTCCCGACCCTGGAGCTCCAGGCGCGCTGGGAGAAGCCGGTCCACGAGGAGCCCGCATTCGCCTGCCCCGAGGACCTCACGGCCGACCTCCTGGGGCTCCTGGGGCGGCTCAACGTATGCTCCAAGGAGTCCATCGTCCGCCGGTACGACCACGAGGTGCAGGGGGGCAGCGTGGTCAAGCCCTTCGTGGGTCTCTGGAACGACGGCCCGTCGGATGCGGCGGTGGTGCGGCCGCTTCTGGACCGGTTTTCGGGGGTGGTCACGGCCAACGGGATCTGCCCCCGGTACAGCGACGTGGACACCTACTGGATGGCCGCCGCCGCGGTGGACGAGGCGGTGCGCAATGCCCTGTGCGTGGGCGCGACCCTGGAGCACCTGGCGGGGCTCGACAACTTCTGCTGGTGCGACCCGGTGCAGAGCGAGCGCACCCCGGACGGGGAGTACAAGCTCGCCCAGCTGGTGCGGGCCAACGAGGCCCTCTACGACCTGACCGTGGCCTACGGGGTGCCGCTCATCTCGGGCAAGGACTCGATGAAGAACGACTACCACGTGGGGGAGACGAAGATCTCCATCCCGCCCACGCTGCTCTTCAGCGTGATCGGCCGGGTGGAGGACGTGCGCCGCTGCGTGACCATGGACGCCAAGCGGCCGGGGGACGCGGTGTACGTCCTCGGGACGACCCGGCCGGAGCTGGGGGGATCCGAGTACTGGGCCGCCCGGGGCTTCATCGGGAACCGGGTACCCCAGGTGCGGGTGGACGAGAGTCTGCTTCTCTACCGGGGCCTGGAGGACGCGGTCCGCCGGGGGCTCGTGGCCTCGTGCCACGACTGCTCGGACGGCGGCCTCGCCGTGACCCTGGCCGAGACGGCCTTCGCCGGGGGGCTGGGGATCGCTGCCGACCTGGGGCGGGCCCCGACCGAGGGGGTTTCCCGGGACGACGAGCTCCTCTTCTCCGAGTCCCAGAGCCGGTTCGTGGTGACCGTGCGGCCGGGGGACACGGAGGCCTTCGAGGCGCTGTTGCGGGGCAGGCCTGCGGCGCGGGTGGGGGAGGTCACCGCCGAGCCGATCCTGGTGCTGCGGGGTCTCGGGGGGAACGAAGTGGCGCGGGCCCCTGTCGACGTCCTGAAGACGGCGTGGCAAGAACCGCTGGCGGGGATCTGAGGAGTGATTCGTGACGAGTGACGAGTGACGAGTGATCAGTGACGGGTGATCAGTGACGAGTGACCCGTGACGGGGGCCGCCTCACCGATCACGCGTTACACGTCACGCGTTACCCATCATGCCTCACCCATCACGCGTCACGCCGCTCGCGTCACGTCACGCGCGATCCAGCGAGGCAGAGCTTCATGAAGGGCGTAAAGGCACTGGTGCTCACCGGCAACGGGGTCAACTGCGAACGGGAGATGGCCCACGCGTGCCGGCTGGCCGGCGCGGAAGCCGACGTCGTCCACCTGGCCGAGGTCTTCTCGGGAAGGGTCCGCCTCGCCGACTACCACTTCCTCAACTTCCCCGGGGGCTTCTCGGACGGCGACGACCTGGGCTCGGCCAAGGCGGGTGCGGTGCGCCTGAAGTACGGCCGGGTCCGGGGCGACGGTCCCCGGCGGTTCCTCGAGGACCTGCTCCGGTTCGTCGCCGACGGCAAGCTCGTGCTCGGGGTGTGCAACGGCTTCCAGCTCCTGGTGAAGCTCGGGCTCCTGCCGGGGCTCGACGGCCGGTACGCCGAGCAGACGGCAAGCCTCACCCACAACGATTCGGGCCGTTTCGAGGACCGGTGGGTACACCTCCGGGTGGACCCGGCGGGGCCGTGCGTCTTCACGCGGGGGCTCGAGCGGCTCTACGTGCCGGTGCGGCACGGCGAGGGTAAATTCGTGCCCGGCGACCACGAGGTGCTGCGCCGGGTGGAGCGGGAAGGCCTGGTGGCGCTCCGGTACGCCGATGCCGACGGCGAGCCGACCCAGCGCTACCCGGACAACCCGAACGGGAGCGTGGGGGCGATCGCCGGGCTGTGCGACCCGACGGGGAGGATCTTCGGGTTGATGCCCCACCCGGAGGCCTACCTCCACCGCACCAACCACCCGCGCTGGACTCGGGAGGAGCTCCCGGAGCAGGGGGCGGGACTGGCCGTGTTTCGCAACGCGGTGGAGCTCGTCCGCCGGGAAATTCTTTAGAGGGGCGCTGCCCCAGCCTTAAGCACTCAAGGGTTTCCAGGCCGGACGATTCAAGAATCCACCACGACGCCACGAAGGCACAAAGGAACCCACCGGGTTGTGGGGAGCGGTTTTCTCACCCGCACCAGTGATGGATATGGCCTCCCCGGGTCCGTGGTGCTTTGGCGTTCCGGTGGTGCATAATCCGGGCTGGCCCGGCCGGAGCCCCGCTCGGTCCCCCGGGCGCCGGGACACCCCGCGGTACAACCACAGGAATCGGGAGCGCGCATGTTCGACAGATGGCACGACGAGTGCGGGGTCTTCGGCATCTACAACAGCCCGGAGGCCGCCAACCTTTCCTATCTGGGGCTGCACGCCTTGCAGCACCGAGGCCAGGAGAGCGCGGGGATCGTCACGTCGGACGAGACCGTCATGCGGCTACACACCGGCATGGGGCTCGTCCAGGAGATCTTCGACGAGGAGACCCTCACCCGGCTGCCCGGGACCCACGCGATCGGGCACGTGCGCTACTCCACCACCGGGGCGAGCCTGCCCAAGAACGCCCAGCCCTTCTATGCCGACACGGTCCACGGCCCCATCGCCATCGCCCACAACGGCAACCTGGTCAACGCCGGAACCCTGCGGGGGAATCTCGAGGGGCGTGGCAGCATCTTCCACACCACGAACGACACCGAGGTGATCGCCCACCTCTACGCCCGGAGTCAGAAGGAGAAGCTCCTGGACCGACTGGTGGACGCCCTCCGGCAGGTGCAGGGCGCCTACAGCCTGGTGGTCCTGGTGGAGAAGCGCCTCCTCGCCGTGCGCGACCCCTTCGGTTTCCGGCCGCTCGTCCTCGGAAAGGTGAAGGACTCCTTCGTGGTGGCCTCCGAGACCTGCGCCCTGGACCTCATCGAGGGGGAGTACCTGCGAGAGGTCGAGCCCGGCGAGGTCATCATGATCAGCGCGGAGAAGGGGCTGCAGAGCTTTCGGCCCTTCCCCGCCGTGCCGCCGCGCCAGTGCATCTTCGAGCACATCTACTTCGCCCGCCCCGACTCGATGGTCTTCGGGAAACCCGTCTATCAGGTCCGCAAGGCGCTGGGCCGGGAGCTCGCCCGGGAACACCCGGTGGAGGCCGACGTGGTCGTCCCGGTGCCGGACTCGGGGATGGTGGCGGCCCTGGGGTACGCGGAGGAGTCGGGGATCCCCTTCGCCCTGGGCCTGATCCGGAACCACTACGTGGGCCGGACCTTCATCGAGCCGGAGCAGTCGATCCGCCACTTCGGGGTCAAGCTCAAGCTCAACGCGGTTCGGGACGTCCTGAGGGGGAAGCGGGTGGTGGTGCTCGACGACTCCATCGTCCGGGGCACCACGAGCCAGAAGATCGTGAAGATGATCCGGGAGGCAGGGGCCCGGGAAGTGCACATGCGGGTCTCGTCGCCGCCCACTTGTTTCCCCTGCTTCTTCGGGATCGACACCCCCACCCGCAAGGAGCTGATCGGGTCGAGCCACGGCGTGGGCGAGATCGCCCGTTTCCTCACCGCGGACACCCTGGGGTATCTGAGCCGGGAGGGCCTGGAGCGGGCGACGAGCTACGGGCCCTATGTGTACTGTGACGCCTGCTTCACGGGGAGATACCCGATCCGTCCGGACCGTCCGGAGGGGACCCAACTGGGGCTGTTTTAGCACGACTTGGGGGATCGCTTGGGGCGCGGGGGCCGAGAGGAGCAGGGAATGGAGCCGACGATCGAAGGGATGCGAGAGGAGCTTCTGCGACTTCTTCGGGAGAAGTCCTATCAGGAGCGGCCGGTGACCCTCGCCTCGGGGCGGCGCAGCAACTTCTACGTGGACGGCAAGCAGACCGCCCTCCACCCCCGGGGCGCCTACCTGATCGGCAGGCTCTTCTGGGAACGGCTCGGGGCGTTCGGCCCGGTGGACGCCGTGGGCGGACCGACTCTGGGGGCGGACCCCCTGGCCACGGCCACGAGCCTGGTCTCGGGCCTCCAGGGGGCCGGCGTGCCCGCCTTCATCGTGCGAAAGGAGCCCAAGGGCCACGGCACCCAAAGCTGGATCGAGGGGAAGCAGAACCTCGCCGCCGGGGCCCGGGTGGTGGTGCTCGAAGACGTGGTCACCACCGGGGGGTCCAGCCTGTTGGCGGTGGAAAGGGTGGAGTCGGAAGGGTACCGGGTGCTCGGTGTCCTGGCCCTGGTCGATCGCCAGGAGGGCGGCCGTGAGGCCCTGGAGTCCCGCGGTTACCGCTTCGAGGCCCTCTACACCAAGGCCGAGGTGCGGGGACGGGGGGCCGGGGAGGGCGGCACATGAGCCGGCGGAGGAGGCTCTCCTGGGGGGTCCTGGGCCTCGCGGCACTGGCGGCTTGCTGGGGGTGCGGGCCCGTGGCCGGGGATGTGCGCCTCACCCGGGGTTTTGCCTCGGCCGCCACGCCTTACGGGGACCTCCTGCCGCGCTACACCCGGAGCTCGGAGCTCTACGACCAGCTCGACTCCGTCGCCAAGGGGTGGGCGACCTGGAGGTCGCCCGAGCTCCGGGCGGCCCTGGCTGAGACGAGCGTGGCGGCCTACCGGCTCAAGGGCGAGGCGGCCGAGGCCCTCCGGCGGGAGGCGGAGCGCGACGGCCGAGCGGTGCGGGAGTTTCACCTGGCCCTGTTCACGCCGAAGGCGAACTGGAACGATCTCGAATCTCCCCAGACGCTGTGGCGGGCGTACCTGTACCTGCCGAGCAAAGAGCGCCGGGAGCCGCTCCAGGTCTCCCACCGCCCCAAGACCGACAAGAGCGCCGTGGAGTACCCGTACGTTTCCCGCTGGACCCGGGAGTACGCGCTGATCTTCCCCCTGGGGGAGGGCGAGGAGGCAGCGTCGCCTTCCACCCTGGTGATCACGGGCCCCCTGGGCACGCTGCAGTTCGCGTTCTGAGGGCCAAGGGGGCGCGGATCCCTCGCCGGGGCGGGCACCGGGCGGTCGCGGTGCCGGGGGCCCCGGGAAGCCCCGTCACTCTGGACTCCTTCCCTCGTTCGGGATATACACCAGGCTTCCCTGGAACCGGGGCCGTGCCCCGCTCGTGACGAACCCGCAGGAAACCATGGCGCCCAATCCCGCCCCCGACGGGGGTGACCTCTTCGAACAGGCCGTCAGCCCCCAGGTGCTGGACCTCAAGCCCTACGTGCCCGGAAAGCCCATCGACGAGCTTCGACGGGAACGGGGGCTCACGTCCATCGTGAAGCTGGCGAGCAACGAGAACCCCCTGGGGCCCTCGCCCGCAGCCGCGGCCGCCCTGGGGGCCGAGGTGGCCCGTCTCCACCGGTACCCGGACGGGTACGGGTTCGCCTTGAAGCAGGCCCTGGCCCGACGCTGGGCGGTGGCCCCCGAGAACCTGGTCCTCGGCAACGGGTCCTCGGAGATCCTCGAGATGGTGGTGCGGCTCCTGGTGCGGCCGGGCCGGGGGGTGGTTCTGGCCAGCCCGTCCTTCAGCATCTATGAGCTCACGGCCCGGGCCCAGGGTGGGGCGGTGCGCCGGGTCCCCCTGGTGCGGCACGGGGTGGACCTCGAGGCGGTGGCTGCCGCTGTGGACGAGACGACGGCCCTGGTCATCCTCGGCAACCCCAACAACCCCACCGGGACGATCTTCCGGCGGCGGGAGTGGGAGCGTTTCCTGGGGCTGATTTCCCCGCGGGTGGGGGTCCTCCTGGACGAGGCCTACGCGGAGTACGCCGAGGACCCCGAGCTCCCGGTGGGGCGGGACTATCTGGACGAGAATCGGCTCCTGACGGCGGTGCGCACCTTCTCCAAGGCCCACGGGCTGGCGGCGCTGCGGATCGGGTACGGCATCGCGCCCCGGCGCCTGGTGGACTACATGAACCGGCTTCGGCTCCCGTTCAACGCCAACGGGCCGGCTCAGGCAGCGGCCGCGGCGGCCGTCGACGACGATGGCCACGTGGAGCGCTCCCGGGAGGTGAACCGGCAGGGTTTGGCGCGTCTAGGGAGGTTTTTCGGAGAGCGGGGAGTCCCCGTGGTGCCGAGCCAGGCAAACTTCGTCCTCGCCCGGGTCGGGGACGGGGATCGCTGGTTCGAGGCCCTCCTCGGCCACGGGGTCATCGTGCGGTCCACCCGGAGTTTCGGGATGCCGGAGTGGATTCGTGTGACCGTGGGCACCCCGGAGGAGCTGGAGTGCTTCGAGGGCGCCTTCGACCGGGTGGCGGCTGCATTGGGAGGTTTGCCGTGATCATCGTGTTGCGTCCGGACCACCGCCCCGAGGACCGCCGGCAGCTCGTCGAGACCCTGAAGGCCCTGGGGCTGTCGGTGCACGAGTCCGCGGGGCAGAAGCGCACCATCCTCGGGGCGATCGGCGAGGAAGAGGCCCTGCGGGATCTCCCCTTGGAGTCCATGCCGGGCGTGGAGCGGGTGATCCCCATCCTGAAGCCGTACAAGCTCGTGAGCCGGGAGTTCCGGCCGGAAGACAGCGTGATCGACGTCAGGGGCGTACCCGTGGGCGGGCCCCGGGTGCAGATCATCGCCGGACCGTGTTCCATCGAGGACCGGGCGCTCCTGCTGGAAACCGCCCAGGCGATCCAGGAGGCGGGGGCCACCCTCCTGCGGGGCGGAGCCTACAAGCCCCGCACCAGCCCCTACGCCTTCCAGGGTCTGGGGGAGAAGGGGCTCGAGCTCCTGGCGGACGCCCGGGAACACTCGGGCCTGCCCGTGGTCACCGAGCTAATGGACCCGCGGGACACCCTGATCGTGGCCCGATACGCGGACGTGGTGCAGATCGGCGCCCGCAACATGCAGAACTTTCGGCTCCTCAAGGAGGTGGGGAATCTGACCAAACCCGTGCTCATCAAGCGCGGGATGTCGGCAACCCTGACCGAGTGCCTGATGAGCGCGGAGTACGTGGCGGCCCAGGGCAACCCGCGGGTGATCCTGTGCGAGCGGGGAATTCGAACCTTCGAGACGGCCACCCGCAGCACCCTGGATCTCTCGGCGGTCCCGGTGCTCAAGGCCCAGAGCCACCTGCCCGTGATCGTGGACCCGAGCCACGCCGCGGGACGCTTCGAGCTGGTCGCCCCCCTGGCCAAAGCGGCGCTGGCCGCGGGGGCCGACGGGCTCATGATCGAGGTTCGCGCCCGGCCGGAGCGGGCGCTGTGCGATGGGAACCAGAGCCTGAAACCCGAGCGGTTTGCGCGGCTGGTGCGGGAACTGGCCGCCGTCGCGCGGGCTGTCGGCCGGGAGCTGCGGACGCCCGCGGAGGCGGCCTCGTGACCCGGACCCTGGCCGTGGTGGGGCTGGGGCTGATCGGGGGGAGCCTCGCGGCTTCCCTCAAAGCCAGAGGGGCGCCTTGGAAGGTGCGGGCGGCGGACCGGCGGCGGAGTGCGTTGCTCCTCGCCCTGGAACGCGGCTACATCGATGAGGCCGCAGACAGCCCCGCGGAGGCGGCGGAGGGGGCCGATCTCGTGGTCCTGGCTTCTCCCGTGCGGGCGATCCGGTCCGCCCTGCGGGAGCTCGGCCCGGGGTTGCGGCCCGGCCAGGTGATCACCGACGTGGGGATCCTTCGGGAGGCCCGGGGGGCCCTGCCTCCGGGGGTGGCGTTCGTCGGAGGGCACCCGGTGGCGGGGACGGAGCGCTGCGGGGTGGAGAGCGCCGTACCCGGGCTCTTCGAGGGGAGGAACTGCGTCCTCACCCCCGACACCGACACCGACCCCAGGGCCCTCGAGGCGGTGGCGGGGCTGTGGCGTGAACTGGGCGCCCATGTGGTCTGCCTGACCGCGGAGCTCCACGATCGGATCTTCGCCCTGGTCAGCCACCTTCCCCACGCCCTGGCCTATGGACTCGTGGATACGGTGGCCGAAGAGCTCGAGACTGGACAGTCCGGGCTGGCGGGGGGTTCGTTCCGGGACTTTTCGCGGGTCACCGCCGGCTCGCCGGCGGTGTGGACCGAGATCTTCCTCGAAAACCGGGAGGCTCTCCTCTACGCGCTGGACGCCTTCTCCTCGCGCCTCGCCGCCCTGCGGGCCGCCGTAGACCGGGAGGACGATCAGGCCCTCAGTGGTTTTTTCCGCCGCGCTGCGGAAGCCGGAGACCCGTCGTGGACACGGTGACCGTCGGCCCTCTTCCCGCCCTGCGCCGGGAGGTCCGGGTCCCCGGCGACAAGTCCGTCTCTCACCGCGCGCTCCTGCTCGCGGCCCTCGCCTCGGGGGAGTCCCGGATCACCGGTCTCCAAGACGGCCGGGACGTGGCCGCCACCCGGCGGGCACTGGGGGCCCTGGGCGTGGCCGTCCGCGTCGACAAGGGGGGGGTCATCGTCGAGGGGGTGGGCGTTGGCGGGCTCTCGGAACCGGATGACGCCATCGACTGCGCCAACTCGGGGACCACCATGCGCCTGCTGGCGGGGATTCTGGCGGGTCACCCCTTCCTCTCGGTGCTCACGGGGGATCATTCCCTGCGCCGGCGGCCCATGGCTCGGATCCTCGACCCCCTGCGGGAGATGGGGGCCCTGGCGCTGGGGCGCCAGGAAGATACCCGTGCGCCCTTGGTGCTCCGGGGGGGCAGTCTTCGCAGTCTGACGTGGGTGCTGCCGGTGGCCAGCGCCCAGGTGAAGAGTGCCATCCTGCTCGCCGGGCTGCACGCCCGGGGTCTGAGCTGGGTGGAGGAACCCGAGCCCAGCCGGGACCACACCGAACGGATGCTCGCCGCGGCCGGGGTCCAGGACGACGTGCGCTTCACCGAGTCTTACGTACGCTCTCGGCTTGGATCCGGATACGGGGTGCGCCGAATCCTACGTGAGCTTCACGATAAGGGCGTCGACGAGGCGATTGCCGCTCAAGTC
>CAZYJP010000053.1:0-9989 GCA_964647795.1 uncultured Thermodesulfobacteriota bacterium | reverse complement strand
GAGAAGGAGCGAACCTTCTTCATGGGGCCCGAGGCGACCTTGAGGCTTCCCGGGGTGGTGCTGAGCGGGTATTTTGCGTACAACTTCGGCAAGGTCGAGGACGCGCTGCTGCTCACCGGAGAAACGACGGACGTCGACATCCGCGCCTACAACTTCGGCGCCAAGGCTGACTTCAAGGTGGGCCCGGTTGGAAGCGGCGTCGAGGTGTTCTACTGGTCTTCGGACGATGACCTTACGAACGACAAGCAGACCTTCTACCACAACCCGCTCTGGTCCATCAATTCCGCCACCCATTCGGTCATTCCGTCCGGGCGCGAAGGGCTCATGATCCTGTTGGGCGATCTGTACTCCACGACCTACCCGGGCGGTCCGGGGGGGCGTGAGATCACGGGCCGGGCGCACGCCGACGGGGGGTTCACCGCTTTCGGCATGACCGGTATCGTCGTCAACGGGACGTTCTCGCCGCCGGCGAATGAAAACGTCTACCTCAGAGGCGCGGTCGGCTACTTCAGGACCCTGGAGGATGAAATCAAGGTCTCCGACGACCCCGTCACGGGCAGGGTCACGCGGGAAGGAAAGACCATGGGAACCGAGGTCGCGCTGCGTCTCGGCTACAAGTACACGAAGAACTTCGACATATCATTGAACGGAGCGTACGCTTTTCTGGGGGATTACTACGACAAGACAGCGTCCCACCTGCGCAAGGGTACGCCCTATTACTCGTCGAGCCCCACCGATTCCGATCCGGATAACCCATATGTTGGCTACGTAATGGCGCAGTATAGCTGGTAGACGAGGGGACCGTTGGACGGGTTCCATGAAGGTGTCCGTTTTCGTGGTGTAAGAGAGCGAAGGAGTGGAAAGATGAAGAGACTCGTTGTGGTGGCAGTTCTAGGATTGTCCCTGGCAGGTTTCGGTTGCGCGGGCATCCAGAAGCCGATTTCCAAAGATACAGTGGTCAAGTGTCCCAAGTGCGGCGCCGAGTTCACGATCAGCGAGGGTCTGGGGCCCGAACACCACTGACCAGGAAGCGGTGACGGGCGAACCGCCCGTCCCGCACAGTGCAGGGTGGGCCCCCCGGTCTTCCATCCCATTCCTCCGGGCCGGGGGGCCCATGTTCTCGGGCGGGACACCGCGCAAGATCGTTGCGCGGGTGTCCCGCCCTCTTTCTCGTACACGCCGCCCGCTCATTTGGGCGCGGTGTCGGGTCCCTCGCCGCCCTTCGTGAGCTTCTGAAAGAAGGACTCCTTCAGGAAGCGGAAGGAATCGACGAACCGGTCGAAGGGCTGCTCCACGGACCCGTCGAAGGGGAGGTTCTTTGGGCGCCACTGTGTCAAGTAAAACGCCACCACCCGTTCGCCCCGCTTTCCGAAGACCACCTTGGCCCACACCTTCTGGTTCCCCACCGGATCCTCGGCCTCCGCCGTCGCGACGAGCCCCGGCCCCCCCAGCACCTGCACCTCGCGGGTCTCGGCCGGGCCGAAGCGGACCCGGCTCGCCCACAGGAACCGATCGAAGAACTGCTTCTGGCGTTCTTCCAGGTCCCGACTGTACCCGAACGGCTCTTCGTCGTAGGCGAACGTGGACTGACACGGGTTCGGGCAGTGCTCCATCTTCAGGAAGGCGAACGAGAACTCCTCGTCCCCCTCCTTCACCCGGACCAAGTTCCAGTCGTTCGGGGGCGGATCGAACTCGAACTCCTCGCCCCAGACCACGGTTCCCTCCGGAGTGTGGCGGTAGAGAAGCGAGGTCTGCGTATGGCCTGCGACAACCGCGCACCCGGTCAACAGGGCAGCCGTGAGCACGACAAACTCGGATCCTCGTTTCCCGGCCCTCATAGCCCGCCCGTCTCCGCGTGCAGATTCTTGAGCAGGAGGAGGATCTCCTCATACTTTGGGGAGCCCTCCGCCGCGTACCGGATCACGCCCTTCTTGTCCACCACCACCGTCCTCCGCGAGAATACAAAGTTCCCCTGTTCCTCTGCCCCCAGAGCGGACCCCAGGTAGCCGGTCACGTTGGACAGCAGCGGAAAGGTGAGGCCGAGGTCATCGGCCCAGTACCTGAGGGTGATCGGGTCGTCCCGGCTGACGCCCGCGACGCGGGCGTTGAAGCGGTCATAGAGGTACAGGTTCCTCTGATGACCCTCCATCTCTCCCGTTCAGACCGGGGTGAATGCCGCAGGAAAGAAGGTGAGAACCAGGTGGTGCTGACCATAATGATCCCGCTCGTAGCCCGTCAGCCGCCCTTCCGTGGAGGGGAGCGAGAAGTCCGGCATCTGTCGCCCCAGAAGCTCTTGGGCGGTGGGACCAGCGGTGACGCCCGCTGAGGGCACCCACAGCGCTGCCAGCCAAATTGCGACGCCCATAGCCAGCTTCCTTCTGATCATCTTGGAGCTCCTTCTGGTCGACGCAGCCCTCCTTGCGGAGGGCGGCAAAACGGGGCCGCGGGTTCCAGAGCTCGCAGCCATATTGCTGTGGACATTCCCTCGTCGGCGCTCCGGGCCGTAGCGCCTCTACGTGGTAATTATCCGTTCACCCTTGCCCAAAAGCAAGTTGGCGGAGTGCCGGATCCACCGGGGCGCAAGCCCTCCAAGGGCGGTGCGCGGGCAAGTGGTTTGGATTCCATTCGATAGGGAAACCTCGGGTAGATGATCCGAGGGTCTTCCATACCCGTCGGTGACTGGTTCCCGCGCCGGGGGCAAGGGACCCGCTTCGAACCGCGCCCTTCGTTCGCCCGGGAGAGGTGATGGCCTGCAGGGAGGTGACGGAAGAGAAGGCGTGAGAATCCGGGCCAAACTCGCTACAATCGGCCACGAACCGGTCTTAGCAGGCCCGTTAAGAAACGGCCTGCGGCCCGCCCCACGGACGGGGCGCCGAATCACGGAGCTTGAAAGTGATTCGTGCGGGTTCGAAGGGGCCGTCCCCGAGACGATTCCCCAGGACAGGGGAATCGGACGCGCCGTCGGCGCGCCCGGAGGGCGAACCCCGGGACGGGGTGAGTCAACCCGCAGCTGAAAAAGCCACGGAGGGGCTTTTTAGCATGTGGGGGGGTGCTCCGGGTTCCGCATCGGTTGTGACGAGGGGGGCTGTCGTCGCCGAAAACGCAGAACCCTGGTGACACTCGACGAGAGGGGGCGCCGAGGCCCGGTTTGAGGCCGGCCCGCCCCGGAACCGGATCCTCCCAAATCTCGCGGCGTACGGAAGAGCACGCACAGGCGGTCTTGGCAACCTGATCCCCGTCGAAGCGGGGTCTGTTAGATTGGAGGGGGAACCTTGAGATTCTTGCACACGGCGGACCTGCAACTGGGATTGAAGCTCCGTTTCGTGGGGGGAGAGAACGGTTCGCGCGCACGAAGCCAACGCTTCGACACGCTGCGCACCCTCGCCGAAGTCGCAAGAGATGCTTCTGTGCAGGCAGTCGTGATCGCCGGAGACCTGTTCGACGACAACAGCGTGGGGCCGGACACCATCCAACAGGCTCGCGATGCGCTCGAGACGCTTGCACCGACCCCGGTGCTGATCCTGCCCGGAAACCACGATGCCGCTACAGAGTGCTCCGCGTTGGCTCGGCTGGACGCGCGGGCGCACGTGCGAATTCTCCACGCCCAAGAACCGGTGGAGGTTGCTGGTGGGGTCTTCTTCCCCTGCCCCCTGACCCGGCGTCACGAAACCCGAGACCCCACGGCGTGGCTGCCGGCACGCGAGGCAGGCGACGAGCGGGTGAGGGTTGCGGTCGCCCACGGCGGCGTGATCGAATTCAACGAGAGCAGCGAGTCTCCCAACCTCATCAACGCCGAGGAAGTCATCGCGAAGGGATTCGACTACCTTGCCCTCGGCGACTGGCACGGCACGTTTTGCTATACCGCCCGGGTCTGGTATCCGGGAGCTCCAGAGCCCACTCACTGGCGCGAGAAGGAGCCGGGAAACGTGCTGATCGTGGAGATCCCCGCCGCGGGGGTGCTCCCCGAGGTCACGCCGGTTGCCGTGGGACGCACGCGCTGGCTGGAGAAGACGGTTACGTTCGAACACGACGAAGACGTCGACGCCCTGGAGAGGTGGTTTGCCGGACTGGATGAGAAGTCCTGGACTTTGGTGCGGCTGTCCCTGGCCGGACACTTGTCGCTCGGGGCGCGGGTCGATCTCGATCGCGTGATCGAGCAGCAGACAGAGCGGCTGCTCTGCCTTCGAATCCGGGAAGATCGGGTAACGGTCGCACCCACGGCGGCAGACATCCAGGCACTCGCCTTGGAAGGGTTCGTCGGAGACGCCGTGGAGCAACTCCGCGCGGAGGGAAGCCGGGAGTCGGACGACGCGCTGCGCCTGCTGTATCGGCTGCGCATGGAGGCGGGGGGCGGCCGATGAGGATCAAGAGTGTGCTGCTCCGGCACTGGCGCGGAATCGAGCAGCTGGAGCTCGCGGATCTGGACCCGGGGCTGAATCTTGTTCTCGGCGACAACGAGACCGGCAAGAGCCGCGTGGCCCAGGCCATCTGGTTCGGGCTCTTCGAATCGAGCAAGGGCAAGTCGAAGCACAAGACGGACCTCATGAGTTGGGACGGCAAGGGCGACCCTCGCGTGGAGCTCTTGCTCGAATGTGGCGGCCGCACCTACCGCATCGTCAAGGTCTTCGGGAAGCCGACGCACAACACCCTGCTGGAAGGTTCTGGAGAGACCTGGCACGGGGAAGAGGCCGAGCGCATCCTGGCGTCCCTTCTCCAGGTCGATCCGGAGGAGACCAGCCGGCAGGCGAAGGACGAGGCCTTGGGCATGTGGCCCCTTCTCTGGGTCCGCCAGTTCGAATCCTGCACGGAACCGGATCGCGCCCTGAACGCCGACGCGCGGTCGCGGCTCCAAGACGTTCTCGCGGACTCGGTGGGAGAGGTGGGGGCCGGCCCGGCCGGGCACGCACTCTTGGAGAAGGCGCGGGAACAGAGAGCGGTGTTCTACACCGATGGCGGCCAGAAGAGAAAGCCCCTAGCCGACGCCGAAGCCGCCGTGGAACGGACTCGAGCCGAGCTCCAGCAGGCGCGGGAAGCCCGTGAACGGGTGGAGAAGACTTCGGACGAACTGGCCACGCTTCGCCTCGACCTGAAGAGACAGGATGAGAGCGTCGCCAAGGCGCGGGCGGCGCTGGAAGAGGCACGAAGGAGGGCGTCCGAGGCCGGAGACCTTCGTGCCAGGATCGAACTGGAGCGAGGAGACACCAAGGGGTTGGAGGGGCAGGTGAGGTCACTGGCGCGGGACCTGCAGACCCGGGAAGAGCGGGAACACTCTCTGTCCACCGCGCAGACCGAACGCGAGAGGATCCGTCGGGAAGAGGTAGAGCCTCTCCAGGAGGCGCAGCGGAAGGCCTCCGCCGAGCTCGAGGCGGCGAAGACAGACCTTCTTGCCGCCACGGAGGCTCGAAAGACCGCGAAGGAGAGGGCAAGACGGGCCTTGGACCATCGGAAACGAAGAGAGCTGGACCGCAGAATCACCGAGGAAGGGAAGAAGATCGACCAGGCGAGAGACATGCAGGAGCGGATTCGCCAGGTCGCCGAGAAGCACGGGGCGACCCGCGCCGACAAGAGGACGGTCGAGGACCTGAAGAAGGCTCACCGAGAATGGGAAAAGACTCGGGCGCGCCTCCTTGGGGCCTCCACCCACGTGCGGTTACGGGCCCGTCGGGGGCTGTCGGTCGCCGGCGAGCCACTGGCGGAAGCAGAAACCAGGGACTGGACTTGTGCCGAGCCGGTAACGATCTGCATCGACGACACCGCGGACTTCGAGATCACTCCTGGAGGGCGGGAGTTGTCCGCTCTCCAGGGAGACGTGACGCGTCTGAAGGAGGAGTGGGAGGCCCTGCTCCGAGATATGGGTGCGGAAACACCGGAGGCCGCAGAGGCGGCGCTCCAGGAGAAGACCAAGCTCTCCCAGCAAAAGAAGGACCTCGAAGAGCTCTTCCGAGACGCCTATCCAGACGGGGTGTCCGCCCTGGAAGCCGCCTTCGCCGACCTGGTTGGTCAGCGGCAGACCCTCGGGCCGGGCGACCCCGAAGCAACGGATGAACAGGACGCCGATGCGGAAGTCACGGCGGCAGAGCACGAAGAAAATGACAGGCGGGGAGCCGTGGAAGCGCGGCAGAAGGCCCTCTCGGGTATCGACAACCGATTGACCGCCGCTCGAACGAAGGTGGAGGGGTACGAGCGCACCTTCAAAGAGCTCGAGGGGCTTCTCCAGAGGATGCCGTCGAAGGAGGAATTGGAAGAGCAGTTGCGGGCTGTCGAGTCGAAGTGGCAAACGGCGCTGGCGACGGTCAAGGGGATGGAGGAGCAGTACAAGGAGAAGGGCGGACAGCAGACCGAAACCGACGTCGAGAGGCTCCATAAGGCGTATGAGGGGCTGAAAGCCGAGCTCGACCAGATGGTCGAACGGCGAGCGGAGGTCAAGACCGAGCTCGGGTTCCTGGCGGGTCAGGATATCTACGAGAAGGAACAGGACGTGGCGGCTCGCCTTGGAGCGGCGGAGAGGTTCGAGCAGGAGTTGAAGCGGAGGGCCGCGGCGGCCAAGAAGATCTCCGACACGTTGGAGGCGTGCCGTGCCGCCCGGCAGAGGAGACTTCTGGCCCCAGCCGTGGCTGCGGTTCGACGCCATCTGCACGTACTCTTTCCGGGGATCGATATCGCCTTGGATGAGAACCTCGGGGTAGCAGGGCTTCAGACGGCCAACCGGGCGGAACCGCTCGTGGATCTCTCCGGTGGCACCAGAGAACAGGTCGGAATGATCGTCCGTGTGGGACTGGCCGAGCTCCTGGCGGGTGACGAGCGCTTGCCACTCGTGTTCGACGATGCGCTCACGAACACCGACTTTCGCCGCATCGCCCGGATGCACCAGATCCTGTTCGAGGCGGCCAAGAAACTCCAGATCCTGGTCTTCTCTTGCCATCCGGAGGCGTTCGAGGGACTTGGCGCCGGCCGGCGCTACCGATTGCGCGAACCCCCGAAGCGCAAAGTCGTCGTGGAAAGTCATTGAGTGACAGCTGAAGTTTGCCGCCTCACTCACCGCGAGGTTGGCCACGCGATCCCGCCACGTGTGCCCGGGTGGCGGCGGGACGGGGAGCCGGGGTGAAGGTTGGGGGGACCCGGGCGCAGCGACGGACCACAATGGACGAACGTCTCACTCGGCACACCTGTTGAGGATGGCGGGACCATGACCGAGCGCTTCTCGGGCGAGCGCCTCGAGCCCGAGGTCGGAGGCGTAGACGCCTCGCGGCTGGCGGTGGGGGAGCCGGGGTTGCCCCGGAGGTTCACCTGGCGGGAGGGCGTGATCGAAGTGGCCGGGCTCCTCCGCACCTGGAAAGAGACCGGGCCGTGCCGGCACGGGAGCGGGGAGCGGTACGTGCGCCGGCACTGGTTCGAAGTGAGCACGGCCTCGGGTGCGGTGGCGAAACTGTACTTCGAGCGCCGGGCCAGGCGCGGGGAGGGCAGGGGGAGCCGGTGGTGGCTGTTCAGCCTGCGGGATTGACCTCGAAGGCAGCGGGGAGCCCGCCGTATCCGGGCGCCGGGGGAAGGCCGGTCGATCCCGTGCAAGGCGAAGTGGGCATGGTGGGCGGCAGGGAATTCGTGCCCCCGCGTGCCCCCGCGTTGCGCGGAGTGGGTTCCGGTAGTAAGAGGCCAAGCACGAAGCGAAATCCCGCTGCCCACCCACCTTCCGGAAAGGAGCTCCCACGTGGACACATCCAAACTTCTGTCCCTCACGACGGAGATCGTCAGTGCCCATGCCGCTGCGACCGGGTTGACCCAGGACGAGCTCCTCGAAGAGATCGGACAGGTCTTCGTGAAGTTGGCCAAGCTTGCCGGAATCGAGGGGGCAGCGTACCGGGTGGGGGAGGCCGCGCAGGTGGAGGAGCGGGCGTCTCCCGCGGTCCCCTTGGAGGCGGCCTTCGGCGCGGACAAGGTCTTCTGCATGGTCTGCGGCGCGGGGATGAAGACCCTGAAGCGCCACCTCTTCGCGCAGCACGGGCTCAAACCCGGGGCGTACCGGAGGTTGTTCGGCATCCCCGCCGGCACGCCGCTCGTGGCCCGATCTTACTCCAAAGCCCGCAGGGCCCTGGCCGAGAAGCTCCAACTGGGGGATCGGCTGGTGGAGGCGAGAGCTTCCAAGGCAAGAAAGGCCGTTCAGAAGGGGAAGGGGAAGCGTGGAAACGTGACGCGTGGTTCAGGATCTCAGGTCCGCAAGGATCTTTAGCAGGATACTGAAAACCCCCCCTCCATGGGGTTTTTCAGCAACGGGTTCTCGGGGGCGGCCCCTTCGAACCCTTACGATCGCTACACGTTTCAAGCTCCGCGAATCGGCATCCCGTCCGTGGGGCGCGCTGCAGGCCGTTCTTCAACAGCCTGCCAGACCGGCCCCCGAGAGTGGGGGCGCCCGCCCGTTCACTCCGGCGGCAGGGTTCGCCCGTACGTCTCGTAGAAGACCCGCTCGAAGGGGAGAGCCTCCCGGGGGTGCGGAGGTCTTTCCTCCCCCGGGTACCCCACCGCCACGATGGCCTCGACCTCCCGGTCCTTGGGGAGGCCCACCACCTCCGCGACGTACTGGGAAGAGGTGCGCTGCCCGTCGTGCTCGCGCCCCCGGATCTGGATCCAGCAGCTCCCGAGGCCCAGGGAGGTGGCGGCCAGGTGGAGGAACGTGGCGGCAATGGCCGCGTCCTCGACCCATACGCCCCCCTTCGCGGGGTCGGCGCACACCACGATGCCCAGGGGGGCATGCTCCAGAAACGAGGCGCCGTGCGGCTTCGCTCGGGACAGGGCTGCCAGCAGAGCGGGGTCCGAGACGACCACGAGCTCCCAGGGGGTGCGCCCCCTGGAGGAGGGGGCGCGCAGGGCCGCCTCGACGAGGAGATCGCGCTTCTCGGTCTCCACGGGCCGGGGGAGGTACCGGCGAACGCTGCGCCGCCGTCGGACCAGGTCCAGGAACATGGGCTTTCCTCTCCTGCTGCTGGAAATCCGCCGAGTCACGGCGGTACCGGGAGGGGGAGCGGGTCCCGTCCCGGGAGCTCCCGCGGTTCCCCGGGGGGCTTCGGATCCGGGTCAGGTTTGTGCCGGCCGGGGTGCGGACATCAGGCGGTAGAGGGTCAGCCCCACGAGGAAGTCCGCCGCGGCGATGGCGGTGTAGGGGAAGGTGGTGTGCAGGAACCACGCCAGGAGGCCGGTGCTCGGGGCTACCGGGATCTGGCCGGCGATCGTGCGCACGACGGTGAAGTCCGCCATCAGGATGATCCCGAGGAACGCGATGAAACTGTTGAGCAGCAGGCCCCACACCGCCGTGCGCCGCCAGAGGAAGAGCCCGCTTACCGCCAGGAGGTCGATGCCGGCCAGGACGTTCCCCCAGAAATAGACGGTGCCCCGGTCGGGGGGGTGGATCCGGTAGTGCATCATGACCGCGCCGATGGCCAGACCCAGCAGAGCCCACCACAGGAATCGCCGTTCGGTGATCACGGGAACCTCCTAGAACTTGGCGGTGTAGCCGAGCAGGAAGACGAGGGTGGCGGCCACGGCGTGGAGGACGATCCAGCCGGGCTTTGGGTACATGAGGTGCCGCAGCATCTCGTCATCCCCCCACGTACGCGGCCGCCAGGCGGCCTGCCGCGTACACCGCCGCCATGCCCACGAAGTGGACCGCCCACCAGCGAGCGGTCAGGAATCGCCATTCCCTCTTCATCGTCGCTCCTCCCGGGGCCGCCGGCGGAAAACCGCCCCCATCCCCCCCGAGTCTCGCTGTGACTTGCCGCTGCAAGAGACCTCGAAGAGCCTCTGCCCTTCGGGCCCTGCGCGGGTTCGCTGTGGGGAACACAGATAGCATTGGCAGGCGGATCGGTCAAGCGCGAGGCCGACAGCCAGTATCCGCCGCCTTGCCACGTGCCCGGGGCCGGGGAGCCCCTCCGCTCCGCCCCGCAACCCGCGGCGATTCGAAGGGGTGTCCCCGCAGGCCCCGGCACGCCGGGCTTCACCCG
>CAZYJP010000052.1:0-10182 GCA_964647795.1 uncultured Thermodesulfobacteriota bacterium | reverse complement strand
ACCGATCATCCTGGGCGCGATTCTCCTCTTCGTCGCTTTCGAGTCCTTCCTCCTCGACCGGATGGTGGAGCGCGTCGCCGGGGAGCTTCGGGAAAGCCAGACGGGCCGCGATGTCGAGGGCGGGGATGTCGAGGGCCGCGATTGACACGTGGAAAACCACACTGGTAACGTAACGGGGCAGTCTTCGCCCCAGACCGCCCAGGCATGGGCCGGGCCGGGGGCCTCCCCCGGCGGCGCCGCAGGGGAGGGACGAGTGGTGCATGTCCGGGGTGGCCTCGCCAAAGCCGCCTGCGCCGAGGTGTCTGCCGACCCGTTGGAAACGATACGCACTCTTCAAAATTCCAGGTCTTCCCAGGATCTCCGGCTTGCGCCCCGAACCTCTTGCGAAGGAGGGGCGCCGGCATCTCGCTTCGCTGCAGGCCCAGTCACGGGAGGTCGTCGCCGCATGCCCAGGCTCGAGTTCCGGGAAGATCGCTGCAAGAGCTGCAGCCTTTGCGTGGAGTACTGCCCGAGGGACTGCCTCGAGGTCTCCGACCGCTTGAACGCCCAGGGCTACCACCCGGTCGTCCTGAAGGAAGATGCGGAATGCACGGGCTGCGCCATCTGTGCCCGGATGTGTCCGGACGTGGTGATCGAAGTGTGGAAGTGAGGTGAGGCGTTGAAGAAGACCTTCGAGAGGGGCAACGTGGCGGTGGCGAAGGCCGCCGTGGCTGCCGGGTGCCGGTACTACTTCGGGTACCCGATCACGCCCCAGAACGAGATCCCCGAATATCTGAGCCAGGTGCTTCCGTCTGTCGGGGGGCAGTTCGTCCAGGCGGAGAGCGAGATCGGCTCGATCAACATGCTCCTGGGGACCGGGGCGACCGGCAAGCGCTGCATGACCAGCTCGTCCAGCCCGGGCATCAGCCTCATGCAGGAGGGGTTGAGCTACATGGCCGGCAGCGAGGTTCCGGCGGTGGTCGTCAACGTGCAGCGCTCCGGCCCCGGGCTTGGGGGTATCTCCCCCAGCCAGGGCGACTACTTCCAGGCCACCCGGGGAGGCGGCCACGGCGACTACCGCACCATCGTGCTCGCCCCGGCCTCGGTGCAGGAGATGTACGACCTCACGGTGCTCGCCTTCGACCTGGCGGACGAGTACCGGAACCCGGTGATGATCCTGGCCGACGCCATGCTCGCCCAGATGAAGGAGCAGCTCGAGGAGTGGTCCCCGGAGATCAAGGACTTCGGCAAGGAGAGCTGGGCGCTGACGGGCGCCTCGGCCCGGCCCGCCCGGAAGATCAAGTCCCTCTACCTCGGTGACGGTGAGCTCGCGGAACACAACTGGCACCTGTCCCGTAAGTACGCCGAGATCCAGGCCAAGGAGGCCCGCGCCCACGTGGAGGTGCCGAAGGGGTGCGAGCTCGCGGTGGTGGCCTTCGGTTCGGCCGCCCGGATCGCCAAGAGCGCCGTGGACCGGGCCAACGGGGAGGGGCGGAAGGTGGGGCTCCTGCGACCGGTCACCCTGTGGCCGTTTCCGGCGGAGCACGTGCGTCGCGTCGCCGGAGAGGGCGTACCGTTCCTGGTCGTGGAGCTCAACACCGGCCAGATGGTGGAGGACGTGCGCCTGGCGGTCGAGGGCCGCTCCCCGGTGTCCTTCGCCGGGTATCCGCCGGGGTACCTTCCGAGCCCGGACGACGTGTACGACGAGATCGCCCGAAGGCTCACCCCCCAGGAGAAGTGCGCATGAAGCCCGTCTTCACGAGGCCGAAGAGCCTCACCGAGAAGCCCTTCCACTTCTGCCCCGGGTGCCACCACGGGGTGATCCACCGGCTCGTGGCCGAGGCGATCGACCACTTCGGGGTTCGAGAGAGGACCATCGGTGCGGCGTGCGTGGGGTGTAGCGTGTTCCTGTACGACTACTTCGACATCGACGTGGTGGAATCGCCCCACGGGCGTGCCCAGGCGGTGGCCACCGGGATCAAGAGGGCCAACCCGGACAAGTTCGTCCTGCTCTATCAGGGCGACGGCGACTTCGCGGCCATCGGGACCGCCGAGAGCATTCACGCGGCCAACCGGGGGGAGAACCTCACCACGATCTTCGTCAACAACGCGATCTACGGGATGACCGGGGGCCAGATGGCGCCCACCTCAACCCTGGGCCAGCGCACCACCACCAGCCCCTACGGCCGGGACTTCGCCCAGGACGGCTACCCCATCAAGATGACCGAGATGCTGGCACAGCTCGACGGGGTGGGGTACGCGGCCCGGGTCTCCGTAGACACGCCTCCCCACCACAACCAGGCGCGCAAGGCCATCTTCAAGGCCTTCGAGACCCAGCTCGAGCAGCGGGGGATGGGGTTCGTCGAGGTGCTCTCCAGTTGTCCGACCAACTGGGGGATGTCCCCCCTGGCGGCGGTCGAGCACATCCAGAAGGAGATGATCCCCTACTTCCCCCTGGGAGTGTTCAAAGAGCGCACGGGAACGGATTTTCTCTAGCCGGGTGCTGAAAACCCCCTCCACGGGTTTTCAGCAACGGGTTCTCGGGGACGGCCCCTTCGAACCCTCACGCATCGCCCCCTCGAACCCTGCCGTCCCCCCGGGGAACTGGGTCCGGGCGAGAGGGGGCAATCCACCGGAGCACCGGAGTGACGATGCACCACGACGTGATCCTGGCCGGTTTCGGAGGCCAGGGCATCCTGATGATCGGAAACCTGCTCGCCGTGGCAGGCCTGCGCCAGGGCCTGCGGGTGACGTACTTCCCCTCCTACGGGGTGGAGATGCGGGGGGGCACGGCCAACTGCACCGTGACCCTCTCGGCCCGGGAGATCGGGAGCCCCGTGACCCAAAGCCCCCTGGGCCTCATCGCCATGAACGAGCCATCGGCCGTGAAGTTCGGGCCCCGGGTGCGGCCGGGAGGGGTGGCGGTGGTGAACGCCTCCCTCATCTCCGCAGGGGCCTTGGCGCGCGAGGACATCCGCGTGCTCCGGGTGCCGTGCAACGAAATGGCCCTCCAGCTCGGCGACGGCCGTTTGGCGAGCATGATTGCACTCGGCGCGTACGTAGGCTCTACGCAGGTGGTGGACTTCCCCCGGTTGGAGGAGGCGCTTCCGGAGGTCTTGCCGGAAAAGCACCACAAGCTCATCCCGCTGAACCTCCGGGCCCTCGAAGCCGGGTCCAGACTGGCCACCGGGCCCTCGGACCGCTCCTGCGTGGCGTGACGCCGAGGGAGCTCGAACACGCCGAAGACGCGGAGACAGCCGTGTTGGCGAGGCAGGAGGCGACCATGAGCGAACCCGATCTCATCCGGGTCGGCGAGAGGATCAAGGAGGCCCGGCAGAAGGCGGGCCAGACCCTGCAGGAACTGGCGGAGCGCACGGGGTACTCCTCCGCGCTGATGAATCAGATCGAGAATCACCTGGTGAGCCCGCCCCTGGGGGCTCTGGGCAAGATCGCCCAGGCCTTGGGGCTGCGACTCGGCGACCTGTGGGGAGAGAGGGCCGCCGAGCCCTATGCCATCGTCCGCAAGGGGGAGCGCCGCCAGGTGTCCCGTTTCGCCTCCAAGGAGGGGGTTACCTACGGGTACACCTACGAGTCCCTCGGCTTCGGGAAGAGGGCGCGTCACATCGAGCCCTTTCTCATCACCCTCGAGCCACCCACCGTGAAGGAGCTCAAACCCTCGGTGCACGAGGGGGAGGAGTTCCTCTTCGTCCTCTCGGGCCGGATGGAGGTGCTCCTGGCGGGGCACCAGGACGTGCTGGAACCCGGGGACAGCATCCTGTACGACGCGTCCGTGCCCCACCGGGTTTCCTGCCTCGGGGGCGAGCCCGCCCAGGTGCTTGCGGTCATCTGGAACCCGGAGATCTGACCTCCGCGGCCCGCTTTCCCGGGCCGTTCGTTTCACGGGGCTTTCCGGACACGCCCTTCGGCAGACGGCGGATCCCAGCCCCCACCCCGCCTTGACAGGGGGGAGGTTGCGGAGCACCACTCTCCGGCCAACCTTTACCGCGCCCCGGGAACGGGAGGGTCCTTGCACCGCAGGAAGAGCGCCCTCCACGTCGGGGGCGCTCTTCCTGCACTGAGCCGGGGCGCGGAGAGGGAGGCGCCCGCCGGGTCGCCGGTACGTCCCGGGATGCCAGAATCCGCGACACACATTGTCGGGCGGAGTTCGGGAGCCCAGGAGTGCAGCCCCGCACCGCATCCACCGACCCGACAAGGCCGGCGCAAGCGGGTGAAGCCCGGCGCACCGGGGAGTGCTGGGACACACCTTCGAATTGCCGCGGATTGCGCGGCGAAACGCAGGGGCTCCCGGACTCCGCTTGTCGACCAGTCGGTGGATCCCGGGATGTGGGGACGATTGGTGGGGGAGGCCGGGCAATGCTACACTGCGCCGGTCCCTGGCAGGCAGACGAAAGGAGGACTGGGATGTCGGGCAATCGAGTCTGCTGTACCCAGTTCTGGCTGCGAAAGCTCCACAGCCTCACCGGGTTCCTGTTCCTGGGCTACTTCCTCTGTCTTCACGTCCGGGGCGAGAGCGTGTACGTCGAGACGACCTACAAGGTGCTCTTTCTCTACTTGCCCCTGTTGTTTCACGGGCTCTACGGCCTGTATATCACCTACGAGTCCGGTCCCAACCTGCTGCGCTACTCCTGGGTCCGCAACTGGATGTACTTCGGCCAGCGGGCCACGGGTCTGTTCCTCCTCCTGTTCATTCCCCTGCACCTGGGGGACCTGTTCGGCGGGGCCGGGTACGGTGGGGCCTCCTGGTACACGGCCGTCTGGTATGCGGGTGTCCTGGCCGCCGTCTTCCACCTGGCCAACGGCCTCTTCGGCACCGTGATCGACTGGGGTATCACCGTCGGGCCCCACAGCCAGAGGGTCTTCGTCGGGCTGAGCTTCGCGGCCTTCCTGCTGCTCTCCGCCTACGGGCTCTACACCCTCTCCCTGTTCTGAACCAGGAGGCGACTGGTGGACCGCAAGAACATCGTCGTGGTCGGCGGCGGGTTGGCCGGCCTGATGGCCACGGTGCGAGCCGCGGAGCAGAACTTCCACGTGGACCTGCTCAGCATCGTCCCGGTGCGGCGGTCCCACTCGGTCTGCGCCCAGGGGGGAATCAACGCCGCGGTGAACACCAAGGGGGAGGGGGACAGCCCCTGGGAGCACTTCGACGACACGGTCTACGGGGGGGACTTCCTTGCCAACCAGACGCCCGTGAAGCGCATGTGCGAGGCGGCGCCGGGGGTCATCTACCTCTTCGACCGCCTCGGGGTGATGTTCAACCGCACGGCCGAGGGGCTCCTGGACTTCCGGCGCTTTGGGGGGACGAAGCACCACCGCACGGCCTACGCGGGGGCGACCACCGGGCAGCAACTCCTCTACGCCTTGGACGAGCAGGTGCGCCGCTACGAGGCCGCGGGGGTGGTGTCCAAGTACGAGGGCTGGGAGTTCCTGTCGGCGGCCATGGACCCCAACGGGGCGTGCCGGGGCGTCACCGCCCTGAACCTGGTGGACGGCGAGGTGCGGGGGTTTCCCGCCCGGGCGGTCATCCTGGCGACGGGAGGCCCGGGGCTCATCTTCGGCATGTCCACCAACTCGGTGATCAATACCGGGGCCGCCGTGGCCAGTGTGTACACCCAGGGCGTGCGGTACGCGAACGGCGAGTTCATCCAGGTGCATCCCACGGCCATCCCCGGGGAGGACAAGCTCCGGCTCATGAGCGAGTCCGCCCGGGGCGAGGGGGGCCGGGTATGGGTGCCCAGGGACGGAAAGCCCTGGTACTTCCTGGAAGAGAAGTACCCGGCCTACGGGAACCTCGTCCCGAGGGACATCGCCACCCGGGAGATCTTCGACGTCTGCGTGAACCAGGGCCTGGGGGTCGACGGCGAGATGCAGGTGTACCTCGATCTCACCCAGCTGCCCCCTGATTTCCTGGAAGTGAAGCTGGGGGGCATCCTCGAGATCTACCGGAAGTTCACCGGGCAGGATCCCTCCCGGGTCCCCATGAAGGTCTTCCCCGCGGTCCACTACTCGATGGGCGGGCTGTGGGTGGATTTCGACCAGATGACCAGCCTCCCCGGGCTGTTCGCAGCCGGGGAGTGCGAGTACCAGTACCACGGGGCCAACCGCCTCGGGGCGAACAGCCTCCTCTCGTGCATCTACGGGGGGCAGGAGGCGGGGCACCGGGCCATGGAGTATGCGGATGCGAGCCCCGGCCCGGCCCGGCCGGAAGCCGTCGAGGCCGAGGTCAAGCGGCAGAGCGAGCTCCTGGAGAGAATCGCGACCCGAGAGGGCGGGGAGAACCCCTACCGGCTCCATCGGGAGCTCGGCCGCACCATGACCGAGAACATGACGGTGGTGCGTGAGAACAGCCGTCTCGACCAGACCCTGGAGAAGATCGGCGAGCTTCGGGAGCGGTGGCGGCGGGTCGGGTTGGCGGATCGGGGCCGCCGAGTGAATCAGTCGCTGCACTTTGCCCGCCAGCTGTACTACATGCTGGAGCTCGCCCACGCGATGACCCTCGGGGCGCGACTCCGCGACGAGAGCAGGGGTGCCCACTACAAGCCGGAGTTCCCGGAGCGCGACGACGTGCGGTTCCTGAAGACCACCCTGGCCACGTGGACCCCGGAGGGGCCCCGGATCGACTACGAGGAGGTCGACACCCAGTATCTTCCGCCCCGGCCGCGCGTGTACGACGTGGACAAGAAGGAGGCGCTGTGATGCGCGATACCGTGCGCCTGAAGATCCGGCGCCAGGACGGCCCCGGCGCCCCTGCGGGCTGGGAGGAGTTCCAGGTCCGGCGAATCCCGCACATGAACGTGATCATCTGCCTCCAGGAGATCCAGAAGAACCCCGTGGACGCAGCCGGAAGAGCCACCACACCGGTGGTCTGGGACTGCAACTGCCTCGAGGAGGTGTGCGGGGCCTGCTCCATGGTCATCAACGGCCGTGCGCGCCAGGCGTGTACCGCCCTCGTCGAGGACCTGGTGCAGCCCATCGTCCTGGAGCCCCTGTCCAAGTTCCCGCTGGTGCGGGACCTCCTGGTCGACCGGGAGGTCATGTTCGAGAGCCTCAAGCGGATCAAGGGATGGGTCCCCGTGGACGGCACCCACAACCTCGGCCCCGGGCCGCGGCTCATGGAGAAGCAGCGCCAGTTCGGGTACCGTCTGAGCCGGTGCATGACCTGCGGCTGCTGCATGGAGGCGTGCCCCCAGGTGAACCCCCGGACCAATTTCATCGGCCCCGCCCCCCTGGCCCAGGCCCTCTACTTCAACATCTCCCCCATCGGGAAGGCGCTGGCCGAGGAGCGCCTCGAGGCGATCATGGGGGACGGGGGCATCACCGAGTGCGGCAACGCCCAGAACTGCGTCAAGGCGTGCCCCAAGGAGGTGCCCCTCACCACGGCCATCGCGGACCTGAATCGGGCCACCACCTGGTACTTCCTCAAGAACTGGCTGACCCGGTAAAATGACTCGGCTTGTCCGGTTCGCCTGGCTGGCGGCCTGGGGGCTCGGTTTCCTGGGCGTGCTCCTTCCCTTCCGCCTCGCCCAGTACGTCCACACCCCCAGGGGCGAGGGTGCGGTCCGGCTGGAGGTCCCGGCAGGTGCCGGCGGAGGGGCGGTGGCTCGTCTCCTCACGGACGCGGGGCTGGGGTCCTGGGAGTGGGGAAACCGCTGGGGGCTCCGGTTCTGGGGCCGGCCCGACCGGCTGAAGGCGGGCACCTACGTCTTTGCGGCCCCGGTGCGGCTCGTGGACGTGTTCGCCGACCTCGAGGCCGGGCGCGTCGAGCTCGTTTCGGTCACCGTGCCCGAGGGGGCCACCGTCCGGGAGATGGCGGCTTCCCTCGAAGCCTCGGGGGTCCTGCCGGCAGAGGAGTTCGTCCTCCTGGCGAGGGATCCGTCGACCCCGTCCCGCTGGGGGCTTCCCGGGCCGACCCTGGAGGGGTACCTCTTTCCGGACACCTACCGCTTCGCCCGGGGGCTCCCGGCCGAGCGGGTGGCGGAGGCCCTCGTCCGAAGGTTTCGGGAGGTGACGGAGCCCCTCGCCCCCGAAGCCGAGGCCATGGGGCTGGACCTTCGCTCCTGGGTGACCCTGGCCTCCCTCGTGGAGAAGGAGACCGGCGCGCCCGAGGAGAGGACCCTGGTGTCTGCCGTGTTCCACAACCGACTCGCCCGGGGGATGCGCATGCAGAGCGACCCCACGGTGATCTACGGCCTCGAGGAGTTCGACGGGAACCTGCGCAGGGCCGATCTGCAGAGGGACACCCCCTACAACACGTACACCCGGGGGGGCCTCCCGCCGGGCCCCATCGCGAGCCCCGGGCAGGCCAGCCTCGAGGCTGCCCTCCGCCCGGCCCCGGTACCGTTTCTGTTCTTCGTGAGCCGAAACGACGGCACACACATCTTCTCGGCCACCTACGAGGAGCATCGGGAGTACGTGGATCGTTACCAGCGGCGGAGGCGACCGTGAGGGGTTGGCGACGGCCCCGGAGGACGGTGGCCGCCGTGCTGGTGGCCCTCGCGACGGCCGGGGGTGCGGCCGGAGAGCAGGTGCTGGACTCCATCACGGCGCGGGTGGGCCCGCGGGTGATCACCTGGAGCCAGGTTCTCCAGGAAGCGGAGCTCCAGCGTCTCGAGGGGCGGCCCGCGACGATGCTCGGCCCCGAGGCGGTTCGCGAGAGCCTGGTGCGCCGCGAGCTGCTCCTCGCGGAAGCCGAGCGGCTCCGGCTGACGACCGACGCCGAGAGCGTGGCGCGCAGGGTGGCGTCTTTCGTCGAACCTTGGGGGGAGGAGGTCTGGGTGAGACTCGCCGGGTATGGCGTCGTCAGGTCCCTCCTCGAACAGCGGGCGCGCCGTCAGCTCGTGGTGGAAGAGTATCTCTCCCTGCGCCGGGAGATGACCTTCGTGCCCGAGGCAGAGGTGCGCGCGTTCTACGGAGCCCGGAGTGAGGAGCTCGGCGGGAGGCCGCTCCTCGAGGTCCGCGACGAGGTGAGGAGCCGGCTGGCCGAGGACATGTACCAACGGGAGCTCGACCTATGGATCGACCGACAGATACAGGGGGGTGGAGCCCGGTTGAATCCCCTGCCGGAGGGGTGACTCTGCGGGACCACGCCGTGGCGGTGTTCGAGGCCGCCGTGGCGGCGGCCGATCCCCGGCAGGCGGTGGGGGCGCACTTGCGGGTGGAGGGGGACCGTCTGGCGGTGCGCACCGCCTCCGGCGAGGTGTGGGTGCCCCTGCCCCGGCCGGGCCCCGGGAGGGTCATCGTGGTGGGGGCGGGCAAGGGGTCGGCTCCCATGGCCCAGGCCGTCGAAGAGGTCCTCGGGGGGAGGGTGTGGGGCGGCGTCGTGTGCGTGAAGGACGGCCACGGCGCGCCCTTGGAGCGGGTCCGGGTCCTCGAGGCGTCGCACCCCGTGCCCGACGGCCGCGGGGTGAGGGCGGCGGAGGAGATCCTGGCGCTGGTCCGCGGCGCCGGGGAGGAGGACCTGGTCGTCTCCGTCCTCTCGGGGGGGGGGTCGGCCCTTCTCACCCTTCCGGCTCCTGGAGTGGATCTCGACGACCTTCGGGCGCTCACCGATCTGCTGCTCGCCAGCGGCGCGGACATCGGTGAGATCAATGTGCTGCGCAAGCACCTCTCCCAGGTGAAGGGCGGGCGGTTGGCCGCGGCGGCGCGCCCGGCCCGGGTCGTCAACCTCGTGCTCTCCGACGTGGTGGGAGACCGCCTCGACGTGATCGCCTCCGGTCCCTTCAGCGCGGATCCCAGCACATTCGCCCAGGCGCAGGAGATCCTCGGGCGGTACGGGCTCGCCGACCGGGTGCCGTCGGCCGTCCGGCGCACTCTGGAGGCAGGGGAGCGCGGCGGGATCCCCGAGACCCCCAAGGAGGGCGACCCGGCCCTGGGGGGGGTCGTCCACGCCGTGGTCGGGTCGAACCGGCTCAGTCTGGAGGCGGCGGCGGAGAAGGCGCGCGCCCTGGGTTTTCGACCCCTCATCCTGAGCTCCCGGCTCCAGGGGGAGGCGCGGGAGGCGGCCCGGTTCCTCACCGCCATTGCCGTGGAGAGCCGCGTTTCCGGGGACCCGGTGCCCCCGCCTGCGTGTCTGCTCGCAGGCGGGGAGACCACCGTGACCCTGCGGGGGAGGGGGAAGGGGGGGCGGAACCAGGAACTTGCGCTGGCTCTCGCCCTGGAACTGGAGGGCTGGCCGGGGCTGGCGGG
>CAZYJP010000051.1:0-10347 GCA_964647795.1 uncultured Thermodesulfobacteriota bacterium | reverse complement strand
CCCATTCGACCGCACGATGTTCCGGAACGAGCGGGGCGCCCCGTTCGTCGAGATGGGTGCCCGGGTGGCTCCCAGCGACACGGTGTGCCTGTTGGAGATCATGAAGGTCTTCCACACCGTGAAGGCCGGGGTAGAGGGAACCATCGAAGAGATCTGCGCCGCCGACGGCGACCTCGTCGAGTTCGGTCAGGTCCTCTTCCGGGTCCGTACGGCCTGAGCGGCGCGGCGCGCCAGAGGACACCATGCCACCGATCTCTCGCGTCTTCGTGGCCAACCGCGGCGAAATCGCCCTGCGCATCGTGACCGCCTGCCGGGAATTGGGCCTCGAGTCGGTGCTCGGAGTCTCCGACCCCGACCGGGCCAGCCTCGCCGCCCGGGCGGCGGACCGGGTCGTCTGTATCGGGCCCGCTCGGGCGACGGACAGCTATCTCCGGGTCGACACCCTGGTGTGGGCGGCGAAGAAGACAGGCTGCGAGGCCCTTCACCCCGGCTACGGGTTCCTCTCGGAGCGCTATGAGCTTGCCGAGGCCTGCGAACGAAACGGCCTCATTTTCATCGGACCTTCCCCTGAGTGCATTCGGGACATGGGAAACAAGCTCCTCGCGAGAAGGATCGCACAGGCATCCGGCATCCCCGTGATCCCCGGCTCCGGGGAGCTCGCGAACGTTGACGAGGCACTTCATGCGGCCCGGGAGGTGGGGCTTCCCGTCATGCTCAAGGCGGCCGCCGGAGGGGGTGGGCGAGGGATGAAGGTGGTGTCGAACGAAGGGGACCTCCGGTCGGCCTTCCAGGTTGCCTCGGCCGAGGCCGGCGAAGCGTTCGGGAACGGAGCCTTGTATCTGGAACACTTGGTTCCCCGGGCGCGGCATGTCGAGGTGCAGGTGGCGGGGGATTCCGGTGGGAACGTCATCCACCTGGGAGAAAGGGACTGTTCAATTCAGCGGCGCTACCAAAAGGTGGTGGAGGAGACACCGGCCTATGCCCTGTCCGGCCGCACGCGCCAGGCCATCCGGGACGCGGCCGTCGCCTTGGCGGGACGCATCCGATACGAGAGCCTGGGGACGGTGGAGTTCGTGTACGACGACGAGGCGGACCGCTTCTATTTCCTCGAGATGAATACCCGCGTCCAGGTGGAGCACCCGGTCACCGAGATGGTTACCGGCATCGACCTCATCAAGGAACAGCTTCGTCTCGCGCTGGGAGGGAAGCTCAGCGTCTCCCAGGCCGACCTCCGGCTGGAGGGGGCGTCCATCGAGTGCAGGATCACCGCCGAGGATCCCTACGCGAACTTCCAACCCTCTCCCGGACGAATCTCCCGATGGGCTCCGCCCGGCGGCCCCGGGGTCCGCCTCGACAGCCACTGCCACGAAGGCCACGTCGTCTCGCCGTATTACGATTCGTTGATCGGGAAACTGATCACGTGGGGTCCTTCCCGGGGGGACGCCCTAGCCCGGATGCGGCAGGCCCTGGACGACATGTTGATCGAGGGGATCGAAACGAACCTCCCCTTCCTGCGGCAAGTGGTCAGAGAGCCGGACTACGTGGCGGGGCGGGTCCACACGAAGTGGCTCGAGGGGCTCCTGGCCCAAGGGGCAGGCACATCCGTGAGTCCGTGAGGAGACCGACATGAAGCAGGTCCGTTTCGTCGATACGACCTTCCGGGACGGCCACGCCAGCTTGTGGGCCGAAGCCATGACCACGAGCATGATGATGGCCGTAGCGCCGCAAATGGACCGGGCGGGGTTCGCGGCCATGGACTTCATGGCCACGAGCCACTTTCTGAAGTGCGTGAAGGAGCTCCGAGAGGACCCCTGGGAGCGCATCCGCCTCGTCTCCGAAGTGATCACCGAGACGCCGCTCTCGCTGATGATGCTCCACAGCGTGAGCACCTTCGATCTGACCCCCGACTGCGTCCTAAAGCTCTGGATCGAGCGGGTAGCCGCGAGCGGGATCAAGCGCCTTCAGTTCATGGATCCCGCCAACGACATGACGTTCCGCATCCCCCGGTGCGTCGCCTTCGCCAAGGAGGTCGGGATCGGGACAGCCCAGTCGATCGTGTTCTCCGAATCCCCGAAACACACGGACGAATACTACTCCCATAAGGTGCGGGACGCGGCAGCCCTCGAGGTCGACGTGATCTACCTGAAAGACTCCGGGGGACTCCTTACCCCGGAGCGGGTGCGGACCCTGGTCCCCATCTTCCTGGAGAACGCCGGGGGCATCCCTGTAGAGCTGCACTCCCACTGCACCACGGGGCTGGCCCCTCTTTGCTACCTCGAGGCGGCCTGCCTCGGCATCGACACCTTCCACACCGCCATCCCGCCCCTGGCGAACGGACCCTCCCAGCCCTCATTGACCAACATCGCAGGAAACCTCCGCTTCATGGGCTACGACGTGCCCCTGGACCGGGGTGCCGTGGATGAGGTCTCGGAGCGGCTGCTCTACATCGCGAAGAGAGAGGGACTGCCGATCGGGGTCCCCTTGGAGTACGACGTCTCCCAGTACAGCCATCAAACTCCGGGGGGCGTCATCTCGAACCTGAAGCACCAACTGGCCAGGATCGGCCTGCAGGGCCGGCTCGACCAGGTGCTCGAAGAGGTCATCCAGGTGCGGGAGGATTTCGGATATCCCATAATGGTCACGCCGTTCTCCCAGTTCTTGATCACCCAGGCCACTACGAATGTGGTCACCGGCGAGCGTTACGGGCAAGTGATCGACGAGCTCATCAAGTACGCCCTCGGCTTCTGGGGCGACGAGGCCAAGTTGTCGATCCACCCCAACGTTCGCGACAAGATCCTCTCTTCTGTCCGGGCCAAGGAACTCTCGTCGTGGAGCGTCCCCCAGCCCAACATCCGAGAAGTACGAGACCAACTGGACGGGCACGGCCTCTCGGACGAAGACCTCCTCCTGCGGTACATCGTGCGGGACGAAGAGGCCATCCGGGAGGCTCGCTCCAAGGGCACCCCCGAGCCGTACCCGATTGCATCGGCTTCGGTCATCGCATTCGTCGGTGAGATCCTCAAGCGCCGCGACCTCGCCGCGGTCGACCTCCAAAAGGGGGACTTCACGTTGAGCCTGCGGACGTTCGACCAACCGTGACGGGCGCGCTTCGGGCGGAAGTGTCCCGTCTACCCTCGACGCGTTGCCCTTCCTCGGCAATCGGTCGGGCCGGGGCTCTGCATTCGTCCACCGGCTCTCTCGGCCCAGGGGTTTTCGAGCGGGCGGGTGGCCCCGCTTCGACGGGCCTGGAGCGGGCCATCCGTCCGATCGTGAGGCCACGGACTTCGAGCTGGAGCTTGGCCTGAACAGTCCTTCGGTTGCCCAATGGGAGAATGCGCGCCGGCCATCCGGAGCAACCCGTAGAAGGACAGAGATTCGATAAGGCATACAAACTGCGCGGGTCTACGAAGTTCGTCATCCCCCAACTTCATTCACGAGGCTACCCCGGGATTCCCCGGATGAACCGGGAGACCCGTCGGAGCCCAAGTTCTCTCTCACACTCACGGTGCGGGGCCGGGTGCACCGTTTCGTGCGAAACGGAGAGGAATGAGGCGCCCCGAGCTCGCCGCCTTTCTTGCACGTCAGGAATCACGGGGTTACGCAGCATCGGCGTATGCTCCGAGACCGCCTTGAGGTACAATTCGCATCGGTTCCGCCCACCCACCGAAATTGTCAAAGGAGGAAGGTCTCATGGTCAGACTCCGGGTTCGATCTGCTTCCCTCTGTCTCTTCCTCTTCGGGTTGATGCTCCTGGCGAGTCCGATGGCGGCGACAGCGGCGACCATCGTGCTCAAGTTTGCGCATCCCTACCCGGCCATGCACCCCCAGCACAAAGAGGTGCTCGTGCCGTGGGCACAGAGAGTGGAAGAGGCCAGCAACGGCACCCTTTCCATCCAGTTCCTTCCCGGGGGCGCCCTGGGGAAGCCCGGGCAGGCCTACGCCATGGTGGAGAAGGGCCTGGCGGACATCGGCTGGGACATCGCCGACTACAGCCCGGGGCGATTTCCCCTCACCACGGTCATCGAGCTTCCGTTCATGGTGGACACCGCCGAGAGGGGATCCGTCGCGCTGTGGAAGACGTATGAAAAGTTCCCGGAATTCCAAAAGGAATATGCGAGCACCAAGCTGCTGATGTTGAGCGTTCACGCTCCTGGGGTATTCGCGACCGTGAACAAGCCGATCGAGAAACTGGACGATCTCAAGGGGCTGAAGATCAAGACCGCCAGCAGCTTCACGACCGACGCCTTGCGGCTCTTTGGAGCGGTGCCGGTTACTCAGCCGGTGACGGAAACGTACACCTCTTTGGAGCGAGGTGTGTTGGATGGGGTAGTGAATCCATATGACGGTATGGTGATTTTCAAACTTAATGAGCTTCTGAAGTACTACACGCCGGCCAATTTCTATGGGATGGTGTTCTGGGTGGCCATGAACAAGAACAAGTTCGAGTCGCTGCCTCCTGAAGCCAAGAAGGCCATTGAAGACAACAGTGGACTTTCGTTCTCGCAGATACACGGGAAATCCTTTGACGAAACCTACGCACGGATGAAGGATATTTGTATCAAGACGGGTATGAAGGAAGTGCCGATGCCTGCCTCAGAAATGCAAAAGCTGAAAGATTTGACCGCGCCCCTGAAAGAGAAGTGGGTCCAAGACATGGAAGCCAAGGGGCTCCCCGGGCGGGCGGTCCTGGAAGCCACCACCGCCTTGTTGATGGAGTAGCCAGGCGTGTCGAAGGAACCGGGACGGGGCACGTCCGGTCGGAAGTGCCCCGTCCCGCCACACCGTGAAGGGTCTCACCGCCATGGCGAACCCGCCCGACGAGGCAAAGAAGAAGGCTCTCAGCACCTACCTCTCGTACGTGGGCAGCGTGGCGCTCGCCGCGATGATGCTACTCACCACAGCAGACGTGGTTGGGCGCTATTTTTTCAGCGCTCCGGTGCTGGGGGCCTACGAAATCACCGAATACCTCATGCTCATCATCGTCTTCTCCTTCCTGGCCCTGGCCCAACAGGAGAAGGCCCACATCAACGTGGACATCGTATACAATCGCCTGCCGCAGTGGCTTCAGTCGGGTCTCGACGGGTTCAACCACGCCGTATGCCTGCTGACCATGGGACTCGTGGCATGGATGGGTGTACGGCATACCCTGGACCTGAGGCAGACCGGTGAATCCTCCTTGCTGTTGAAGATCCCCGACTATCCGTTTGCCGCTTTCTTGGTCATCGGCTGCGTCGTGTTCTTCATCGAATTTTTGAAGGACGTTTTCCGTTCGAAGGGTAGCAGCTCCGATGGTGAGAAGGCATGAGTCCGGAGGTGGTGGGTCTCGTCGGAATACTATTTCTGTTTGTCCTGCTTGCCATGCGCATGTACATCGGCGTGGCGATGATCGTCATCGGCTTCATCGGCATCGGGCTTCTAGCCGGATGGAGCCCAGCCGTCGGTGTGCTCGGGCTGCTGCCCATGAGCGAAAGCAAGTCCTACAACCTGAGTGTCATACCGCTGTTCATCTTGATGGGGCAATTCGCGTTCATCTCCGGCATCAGCACGGATATCTATAAGACAGTCTACAGTTGGATGGGGCATTTCCGCGGTGGGCTGGCCATGGCCACGGTCCTGGCCTGTGCGTTCTTCGCGGCGGTCAGCGGTTCATCCCTGGCCACCGGCGCGACCATGGGCATGGTGGCCATCCCGGAGATGCTGAAGCACCGCTACGACCCGCGGCTGGCCACCGGCTGCGTCGCGGCCGGTGGAACCCTGGGAATACTGATCCCGCCGAGCATCGGTTTCGTGATCTACGGCATCCTCACAGAGCAGTCCATCGGCAAGCTGCTGATGGCTGGTTTGCTGCCAGGCATCCTCCTCAGCTTTCTCTTCATCCTGGCCATCTTCCTTTGGTGCCTGGTCAACCCGCAGATGGGTCCCTGCGGTCCGACCACCACGTGGCGGGTCAAATTCCGGTCGCTGTCGGGGACATGGGGCATGCTGCTCCTGTTCAGCGTGGTCATCGGCGGGATCTATACGGGGGTCTTCACCCCAACCGAGGCAGCGGGAATCGGGGCGTTCGGGGCGCTGTGCATCGCCCTCGTGAAGCGCAGGCTGACTTTCGCCGGGCTCAACCGCTGCCTGTCGGAGACCGGCAAGATGACGGCCTTTATCTTTCTCATCATCATCGGCGCCACCGTGTTCTCCTACTTCCTGGCGTTGACCGGCCTGCCCGCCACGCTCAGTGCGTTCATCACGAGTCTGCCGCTGCCGAGGGGCACGATTCTCTTGGCCATCATTTTCGCCTACATGGTGCTGGGTTGTGTCATGGAAGTCTACTCCATCATGATCTTGACCCTGCCCATCGTCTTTCCCATCATCCAGGCTCTGGAATTCGATCCCATCTGGTTCGGCGTGATGATGGTGATCGTCCTGGAAATCGGGCTCATCACGCCTCCCATCGGGCTGAATGTGTTTGTGCTCAAGGGGGTGGCGCCTGATATCCAGGTGGAGACCATATTCAGGGGGATCTGGCCCTTCCTGATTGCCGCGATCGTCGCGATGGCGCTCATTGCCGCGTTCCCGCAGATCGCCTTGTATGTGCCGTCGCGCATGTGACGGAGCGCGCCGACTGCAGCCCCGTCGGACGGAGGCCCAGGGGCTTCGGGGGGCCCGCTGATCGGTTACGACCTCCTCCTAGAGCCGGACACCACGCCCACGTCCGCGCCCTGGCCTCCGGGCTCGCCGCCCTCGCGAAGACGCGGCTGGAGGGCGAGGGGTCGGTGAAGGCACGGAGCAGTGAGGGACCGGGTTCCAAGTGCACCAAGAGGACGTTCGCAGCGAGATACAACCCTCGGAGATCGGCGGCAGGAGGAGGCAACCGTGAAGTCGTTTCCCGCGATTCCTGCGGATGCGCGGAACGACGCCCTAAGCACGGGCAACCCGGGCACGACCAGAAAACAGCAAGGGGCTACGCATGGCGCGTAACCCCTTGTTTTATGTGGCGTCCCCAGGGGGATTTGAACCCCCGTCGCCGGCGTGAAAGGCTCCGGACGTGCTTTCGGATTGCTCAGCGATTTCAAGAACTTCGTAGCGATATCGGACACTTGCTGCGTGCCTTCTTGCGTGCATTTGTCGGGAAAAATCATGGGCGGATGCGATTCTGCTTCGGCCGGGCACGCAAAAAAGCACGCAACACGAGGCGCCCTATCCCTGATCATCGCCGGTGGGTTTCGGGCTCCAATCAGGACCGCAGCAAGGCGCGAAACCCCGCCTGCTCGAAGTGCTCGTCGGTCGTGAGCGCCTCGGTGATTCCTCGGTCCTGCATGACGAGGAAGGAGATGCAGTCCGTGATCCCCCACTCCTTGTCGGGCCGGGCTTCGTAGAGCTCGAAGGCGCGGGAGTAGAGCTCTTCGGAGCAGGGAACCACTTCCACCTGCGGGTCCCTGGCCAGAGATGCGAGCAGGGCGACGGAGGCGGCGCGGTAACGAGCCTTTGCGAGAGCGTTTCCGATCTCCAGCGCCACGGCCCTCGTCGTCACCAGACGGCGCCGCTCCTTCTGAACGCGGTCGGCGAGCTCGAGAGCTGTCGCGTGGTGGCGATCGTCCTTCGCGGCAAGGGCAATGGCGAAGGCAGAGTCGAGGAAGATCTCATCCATCCGCCGAACTCGGCCGGTCGTAGAGATACTCCTCGAACCGCTCCGACCAGTCGGCCGGCCCCTCCAACTGCAAACTGCGGGCGGTATCGAGGAACGAGACCGGCTGTTGGGCGTGGGCTTCCGGCGTCTCGATCACGATTCGGACCCGCGTGTTCGGCTTCAGATTGACCGGTCCTTCCGGACGAAAGGCCTTTCCATCAAAGACCGCGTTCAGTGCCTGGACCATGCGTGACTCCTTCCGAAGCGGGTCTGTTTCTTCCGAAGCTCATCGTACTACGCGTCCCACCGGCAACACACCTCCCTCAGTCAATGGGGCTACGCATTGCCCAGATCGGACCGGAGCTCATCTTCCGTCAGATCGATCATGGACACGCCGTAGCGGTGCAAGCTCAGCAAGAAGCTGACCCGATCCATACCGACCAAAGCCGCAGCCGTGCCGGACGAAACACGTTTCATCTCGAACAGCTTCGCCGCCATAGCCATCTTGGCTTCGTTCTCGAACTGCTCCCGCGTTTCCTGCAAGGCGTCCGGTAAGGATTCCGGGTACTCGACGGTGAGCTGAGCTGGCATGGTGAACCTCTTTGCGGCGAAGGGGTTTGAGACGGGACCAGGAAGCGGTTACTGTCCGCGCGCCATAAGTGATTTCAGGGCTGAGTCTAGCACATAGCGCCCTGCATGGCATTGAGCCAGGGGCAAGGGCCCCTCAGGAGCTCAGCGCCGTGTCGCCGACGTGAGAGACGAAGGATACAGATCACGGATTTCCTGCATTTTCAAATAGTTCGAGCGATATCAGGAGCTTGCTGCGTGAGAATTTGAGTGAATCGGGGACGCAAGAAGAGGAGAAGTCCGGCAACCTCTCGCCGGATTCACTCAGTTTTTCACTCAGTGGATCACCACGATGTTCCGGCGGTCCGAGAGCACCGGGTGGCGGCCGCCATGGGTGTCGAGCAGGAACTTCTGGATGGTCGTGAAGACGACCCCGCCCGCCGCGACGCGCAGTTTCGCGCGCAGGTCCGCGCGGCTCGATGCCTGGACCGGCGGCTGCCGGAGCAGATCCTGGCACCGGGAGAAGGTGGCGAAGAGCTGGTCGTCGAGGTCGTTGCGGTCGGTGAGCACGACGATCGTCGGGTTCCCCATCGCCGGCTGGCGGATCACCTTCCCGGCGTAGAAGGACATCGTCAGGCTCTTCCCGGAGCCCTGCGTGTGCCAGACCACACCGACCCGCCGATCGCCCGGCTCGCCGCCCGGGCGAGGTCGTGACTCGTAGCGGCCGCCCTCTTCGGCGACACGATCCGCGGGCATCGTCTTCGCCGCCCGCAACGTCTCCCGCACGGCGACGCCGACCGCGTGGAACCAGAGAAAAAAGGGACAGGCCGGTTATCCGCAACCCAGTGAGACGGCCGCCATGGCGAGCCCAGCGGGCTCCCTCAAGGGGGCGCGCGGGGCCGGGCCCGGAGGGCGGCGAGCGCGGAGAGGGTTGGGAGAGGCGGAATTGGCCGTGGGACGAGCGGGAAGCCGAGAGAAATCGACTTCTTGTGGGTCCGCACCGCTGGCGGGGGGCAGACCTGTCCCTCGGTCGCCGATGATCCGGCGGCGGCTGGTCCGCGGCCTCAGGCGGGCTTTCGCAGTCGCTTGAGGGAGAAGACTCCGTCGAGGTCCGGGACCCGGTGGGGCTTTTTCTCGCGGCGGTGGGAGAGGCGCCCCTCGAAGCGCCGGTAGCAGTCGGCCACGAAGGCCTTGGTGCCGATCACGCCAGAGTCGGTGAAGTAGCGGATCCGGCAGGAGAAGCGGTGGGCGGGGGTGATCTCGAAGCCCCTCTCCTCCTCCTTGTCCACGGTCTCCTCGGAGATCGCCGCCCCCTTCTCGCCAGGAACCGAGCCGACCTCGTAGACGTACCTCCGGTAGGCCCGAAGGCGCTCTTCGTCGCAGAGGGTCCCGAAGTGGGTCAGGCCGAGATCGAGGGAGAGGAGGCCGTCGGGGTTTCCGGCCTGGAGGTGGTGGCCAAGCGAGCACCACCGGTAGTCCTCGGGGCGGCTCACGAGACCTGCGCGCACGGGGTTCAGGTCCACATAGGCGAGCACCTGGACCAGCGTGTCGCCGTTTTCCACCAGCACGCTCTGGAACCGCTCCCCCCAGAAGTAGCCCCGCCGGCCGTGGGTCTTGTTGAACCACCGCGAGAAGGACTGCTTGAAGTCCTTGACGAGCTCGGAGAGGCTTTCCCACTTCGCCCGGTAAAAGGGGATCTGGCCGTCGAGGAGCTCGCGCTTCGCCTCCTCGCTCTCGCCGTAGTAGAGCCGGAAGCGCCGCCGGACCTCCTGGTCAGACACGCCGTCTCCGGTGTGCATGCGAAGGACCAGGTGGACGTGGCTCCCCATCCAGCAAAATCCCAGGACCTCGACGAAGTAGACCCGGGCCAGGCGGCGAAGGAGCTTCGTGAGGTGCTCCTTCTCCCAGTCGCCCAAGACGAAGCCCGAAAGCGCGGTGCGGGAGATGACGTGATAGGCGGCGGGCTCACCCTGCAGGAGCAACCGGGGGGCGCGAGGCATCGGGGCACCTCCGGGGGAAGGAGAGGAAGCCGACAGAAGCTACCTCTAACCCTTACTCGCACCCCCATCTGTGTCAAGGATAGTTGGCCTGTCCCCTTTCACACTTTCTGCAGGAGCAACCGGGGGGCGCGAGGCATCGGGGCACCTCCGGGGGAAGGAGAG
>CAZYJP010000050.1:0-10348 GCA_964647795.1 uncultured Thermodesulfobacteriota bacterium | reverse complement strand
CCCAGTCTCGACCCGCCGCTCCACGTCGAGGGCGAAGGCCGGTGAGAGGTCGGCACGGCGAAGGATGCGCGACTCCAGCAGGAACGCCACGGCGGCCTGGGGAGCGAACTCGTCGCCCTCATCGAAGGCCGGAGGGGTGTCTCCCCGGCCTTCCTCCTCCCAGTGGAAACGGGCGCCGGGCTCGACGGTGTGGACGAAGCCTCCGTAGCCCCGTACGAGGGTGGTCGACGCGCCCATTTGTGCCCGCGCCGCTCCCCGTGAAGACACCTCCTCATCGGCCGAATAGAGGTGCTGTCGGTAGCCTGCACGGGCCGATAGGCCAATTCCCCCCACCCCGAGGTCCGTGCCAACGGCGGGGGAGAGCTCCAGGCGTTCCCCTCGGTCTCCCTCTGAGCGCCAGAACCGTGTCGCCTGAACCGTTGGATCCCACAGGAACGGCCCCACGAGCGGGGTCTCCTTGGCGAGAAACCCCAGGGAGGGAAGAGTCTGCAGTACCTCCGCCTGGGATGTCTCCAGGGACTGGACGTACTGGGCGAAACCGAACAGGGTACCTCGCTCCCCATCCCGAGTCGCCAGCAGGAAGCTCTCGAGGCGTGACACTCCCCGGTCGTCCAGGGTGTCTCCCACGTCGCGGTGGTAGCGGCGGTCGCCCTGATAGTCCACCTTGAGGCGTGCCCTGGTGCGTTCCGAGAACCGGCTGTCGTGTTCCGCTTTGAGGGTGTAGCGGTCGCTGTGTTCCTTCCGGTCACGGAGGAAGGTTCCTTCCAGGACGCCCTCGTGCCCCTCCGCCCAGACGTAGCGAAGCTCGGCCCCCTCGGTCCATCCCCGCCGGCTCCGGTACTCCGCCAGGAGGGTGAGATCGGCGTTGTCGGCGAACGCCCAGTAATACCGGAGTGCCGTGAGCAGGCCGTCCCGGTCGGTATAGCCCACCCTGGGGATCAGGAACCCGGATTGCCGCTCTCGCTTCACCGGGAAGAGCACGTAGGGAGAATAGGCCACGGGGGCTCCCTCTACCCAGAAGGCAGCATTCCGGGCCACCAGATATCCCTCCAACTCCACCTCGAGCCGGCCCGCCTCCACTCGCCAACTGGGCCAGGTGCCGTCGCAGGCGGTGAAGCCACCCTCCTCTACCACATAGGAAACCGGCCCGGTCTTCACGAACCGCCGACCCCAGACCCGGTAACCCTCCTGAGGGATCCACAGGGTGGCGTCCTCCACTTCCCCCTCCTGGGAATTCAGATCCAGGGAGAGCCTGCGGCACCGGAGGAGGTTGCCCTCCGGGTCCTCCAATACCACGTCGCCCTCGGCCTCCGCGCGGTCCTGCTCCCGCTCGTAGATCACCCGGTCTGCAGTCAGGCGGAACCCCTCCCACCGGATGACCACACGCCCTTCGGCCTCCAGCCGTGCTCCCTGCTCCAGGACCTCCAACGTCTCCGCCCGGATCTCTACCGGACCCCCGTCGGGCCTCACCAAGGAGAGTCGTTCCTGGGCCCCTGCCGTCCCCGCCAGGAGAACGGCCGCGAAGAAGAGCAGGCGCAGCCTCACCGCACCCAGCCCAGGGAGCGCAGGTGGGCCCGGGCGTCCCCCACCGTGGTGAGGGAACCGGTGACGCACACCAGATCGGTGGGGCGCGCCCGTTTCAGGACCCAGTCGAGGGCTTCGGGCACGGTCGGGAGCACGTGGAGCGGCGTGGCTCGAACCTCCCGGGCCAACCGCTCGATCTCCTCGGGGTCCCGGGCCCGGGCAGAGGAGGACCGGGTCAGCACCACCTCGTCGGCCTGAGGGACCAGATCCCCCAGGATCGACCGGGCGTCCTTGTCACCGAGGATTCCCAGGATGAGCCACAGCCGCCGGTAGGTGAGGTCTTCCCGCAGGCTGCGGGCGAGAATCCGGGAAGCGTGGGGGTTGTGGGCTCCGTCCAGGACAACCCGGGGCCCGGAGCCCAACACCTCGAACCGGCCGGGCCACCGGGCCTCTCGCACAGCTTGGCGCACTGACTCCTCGGGAACCCGCCACCCACGCTCCTCGAGGATCTCCAGGGCCGCCAGGGCGAGGGCGAGATTGGCTTCTTGAAAACTGCCCAGGAGGCCCAGCCGAAGCCCTCGAAGGTGCCACCGGGGTCCGCGGTACTCCAACTCTCCGGCCCGGCCCGAGACCTGAAAGTCCACCCCCCGAACCCGCATCGCCGAACCCCGGGAGGCGGCCGCCTCCTCGATCGGCCGCAGGGCTTCCCCCTCCGCACCGGTCACGACCGGGACCCCGGGTTTCACGATCCCGGCCTTTTCCCGGGCGATCGCCTCGAGGGTCCCGCCCAGGTGCTCGGCGTGCTCCAGACCCACGTTGGTGAGAACCGTTACTTCCGGGACCAGAACGTTCGTGGAGTCCAGACGCCCCCCCAGCCCCACCTCCACCACGGCCGCATCCACCGGGAAACGGGCGAAGTGGAGAAAGGCCATGGCGGTGATGACCTCGAACTGAGTCATTCCCCCCGGATCGGGGCCCTCCCGCCCCGCGGCGAGCACGGCTTCGTACAGAGCGGGTACGGCTTCGTCGGGAAGATTCAGGCCGTCCACGCGGATCCGCTCGCCGAAGGACTCCAGGGGAGGCGAGGTGTAGAGCCCGGTCCGGTAGCCCGCCGCGCTGAGCACCGAAGCCAGGAGCAGCGAAGTGGAGCCCTTTCCGTTGGTCCCGCCCACGTGAATCGAAGGAAAGGCACGGTGGGGGGCCCCGAGGGCGTCCAGGCAGGCCAGGGTCCGCTCCAGGCCGAGGCGGATCCCGAACTTCTCCAGGCTGGCGATGGCCCCGAGGGCTTCCTGAGGTGTCACGGGCGACCCCTGCGGTGCGCGGAAGGGGCCGGGGATCCCCGGCCGACAGACCGTTGGTACCAGACAACCCTGTCGGGTGTAAAGCCGGTGTCACCCCGCACCGGCCCCCGGCTGGCCCCGAGTTTTTCCTGTTGACAGGCCACTGGGTCTCCGGCTACAAAGATCGACTTCCTTTTGCTCCGGTCCGCACCCGGTTTCCCCGGAGAGAGGCGGGGTGCACAGGCGAGACCCGGAGGAAGGAAAAATTCACAAGGAGCAGAGCGTCCATGATCAAAGACATCTCCCGCATCCGCAACATCGGCATCTCGGCCCACATCGATTCCGGCAAGACCACGCTCAGCGAGCGAATCCTGTTCTACACCCAGCGGATCCATGCGATCCACGAGGTGAAGGGCAAGGACGGCGCCGGCGCGACGATGGACTTCATGGAGCTCGAAAAGGAGCGGGGCATCACCATCCAGTCCGCCGCGACGTTTTGCGAGTGGTCCGAACACTTCGTCAACGTGATCGACACCCCCGGCCATGTGGACTTCACGATCGAGGTCGAGCGGGCGCTCCGGGTGCTCGACGGCGCGATCCTGGTCCTCTGCGCCGTAGGGGGAGTGCAATCCCAGTCCATCACCGTGGACCGGCAAATGAACCGCTACAGGGTCCCCCGCATCGCGTTCGTCAACAAGTGCGACCGCACGGGCGCAAACCCCGGCCGCGTGCTCCAGCAGCTCCGGGAGAAGCTCAAGCTCAACGCGGTCCTGATGGAGATCCCGATCGGGCTCGAGGCGGACCTCAAGGGCGTGGTGGACCTGGTGAAGATGCAGGCGGTCTACTTTGACGGGGACAACGGGGAGCGCCTGCGCTACGAGCCGATCCCCGCCGACCTAGCCGCCGAGGCGGCGGAGCACCGCGAGCAGCTTCTGGATGCCGCGAGCATGTTCTCGGACGAGCTCATGGAGGCCGTGCTCGACGGCCGCGCCACCGAGGACCTCATCCACGCCGCGGTGCGCGTTGGGACGTTGCGCCGCGAGCTCACCCCGGTCTTCCTGGGGTCGGCCTACAAGAACAAGGGCGTCCAGATCCTCCTCGACGGCGTCATCCGGTACCTGCCCTGCCCCGCCGACGTGGAGAACGTGGCCCTCGACATGGAAGCCGGCGAAACCCAGGTGGTGCTCGACTCCGACCCCGGGAAACCCACGGTGGCGCTGGCGTTCAAGCTCGAAGACGGCCGCTATGGACAGCTCTCCTACGTGAGGGTCTACCAGGGCGCCATCCACAAGGGGGACACCCTCGTCAACGCCCGCACCGGCAAGAGGTTCAAGGTCGGCCGGCTGGTACGGATGCACGCCGCAGACATGGAGGAGATCGATGCCTCCAACTCGGGCGACATCGTCGCCATGTTCGGGATCGACTGCGCCTCGGGCGACACCTTCTGCGCCGAGCACCTGCGTCTCTCCATGACGTCCATGTACGTGCCCGAGCCGGTCATCAGCCTGGCCGTCGTCCCCAAGGACAACAAGTCCCAGGTGAACATGAGCAAGGCCCTCAACCGCTTCACCAAGGAGGACCCCACCTTCCGGACCTTCGTGGACGCGGAGAGCGGAGAGACCATCATCCAGGGGATGGGCGAGCTCCACCTCGAAGTGTACGTGGAACGGATGAAACGCGAGTACAGCGCCGAGGTGGGCACCGGTCAGCCCCAGGTGGCCTACCGGGAGACGGTGTCCCAGCGCGCGGAATTCAACTACACCCACAAGAAGCAGACCGGCGGTTCCGGCCAGTACGGCCGGGTGGCCGGCTTCATGGAGCCCCTGGAAGAGGCAGGAGATTACGAGTTCGTGGACAAGATCGTGGGAGGCGTCATTCCCCGGGAGTTCATCTCCTCCTGCGACAAGGGATTCCGGGCCTGCCTCAAGAAGGGGTCGCTCATCGGCGCCCCGGTCACGGGCGTCCGCCTCACGATCAACGATGGGGCCGCCCACTCGGTGGACTCCTCGGATATGGCCTTCCAGCAAGCGGCCATCGGGGCCTTCCGCGATGCCTACGGCAAGGCCCGGCCCATCATCCTGGAGCCCATCATGAAGGTCGTCGTGGAGACGCCCTCCGAGTTCCAGGGGCAGGTGTTGGGCACCCTGAACCAGAGGCGCGGCATCATCGTCGGCACGAGCGAAGACGGGGTCTACTCGGTGGTCGAGGCGGAAGTGCCGCTGGCGGAGATGTTCGGGTACTCCACGGCACTGCGGTCCTCGACCCAGGGAAAGGCGGAGTTCACCATGGAGTTCGCCAAGTACCGGCCGGTGCCGCAGAGCGTGGCCGAGGAGCTCAAGAAGAAGTACCAGGAGGAGCTCAAGAAGCAGTCTGCCGCCTGAGCCGCAGAGAGCCGATGGCGCAACTGGTCCGCCTCTGCGATAGGAGCTCATTCATGCTGAAGACCGAGTTGGTGGCCAAGAATCCCCTCCGAGGCCTGGACCAGAGCCGGGACGGAGGTCTCGTGCCCGGTCAACTGGGCCTCGTGGTGGCACGCGCAGGGACCGGGAAGACCGCCTTCCTCATCCAGGTGGCCCTGGACAATCTGTTTCGGGGCAACCCCGTGCTTCACGTGAGCATCGGCGAGACCGTCAGCCACGTGAAGGCCTGGTATGACGAGATCTTCCGGGATCTCGCGACGGGGTATGAGCTCGAGAGGGCTCGGGAGGTCTGGCAGGAGGTCGAGGACAACCGGGTGATCATGACCTTCCGGGTCCAGGTCTTCAGCGTGGACCGCCTCGAGGAGCGCCTAGACGATCTTGTGCAACAGGGGATCTTCGAGCCGCGGGTGGTCCTGGTGGACGGCTTCGAGCTCGGCCCGGAGCTGCGGCCCGCTCTGGAGTCTCTGAGTCAGTTCGCCCGCTCCAAGGGACTCAAGATCTGGGTCGCCGCCCGCTCCCACCGGGGGGCCGGAGACGTGGATCCCCTGGTGGCGCCCGTGGAGGACCTCTGCCAGGTCGTGGTGTGTCTGGACCCCCAGCCTGACGCGATCTTCCTCCGGGTCGCCAAGAATCCCTCCGGAGTCGTCGGCAAGACCCGGATCGCCCTGGACCCTCGCACGCTGCTGTTGGTTTCCAAGGAAGCGTAGACCGCCCTCCCTCCGCTCCAAGCTCCCAGCGGGCTCCGCCGGCAACCCGCATGTGGCGGGGCCGTTTTGGGTCGCGGCCGGTGTCGCCCCACGGAAGCTCCCACCCGAGACCTCGCGGGCTGCCCCACCGCGCTGTGGGCAGGCCGTGAGTGCTTGCCAGACAGGATCCACCACCACATCTTGCCGAAGGGCCGGGGAGCCCCGGAGCTGAGCCCCCGTGCCGCATCGACCGAAGCCGCGGGTTTTGGAGAACGGGTGCTTCTGGGCTCTGCCGCCCACCTGGGGTCTCACCCTCGGAACGTCGCGGATTGCGGGGCTCGGCGGAGGGGCTCCCCGGCCCTGCCCCGAGGCAGGTGGTGAATCCGGGCCAGCGCGTGCCCTTGCCCGCGGACCTTCGCAACCGTCATAATCCCCGGGAGCAGGCCCCCTGCCCTGCGTTCCCTCGCGTCCTGCCGGGCGCGGCGATGGAGGACTCCCATGGCCCCTCGGACTCCCCTGCTCCTGGCCGCCCTGCTGGCCAGCCCCCTCCTGGCCTCGGCCGAGGGGCCGGTCCACGCCCTGGCGATGCACGGGACACCCAAGTACCGACCCGGCTTCACCCACTTCGAGTACGTGAACCCGGACGCACCCACCGGCGGGGACGTCCGGCTGCACGCCATCGGCACCTTCGACACCCTCAACCATCTGAATCTGAGGGGCGTGCCCGCCGTGGGACTGGGGGGGCTCTACGACACCCTGCTCACGAGCTCGGACGACGAGGCCTTCACGGAGTATGGGCTCCTGGCGGAGTCTGTCGAAGTGCCGGAAGACCGCTCCTGGGCGGTCTTCCGGCTCCGGCCCGGCGCCCGGTGGCACGACGGGGAGCCCGTCACCGTCGAGGACGTAGCCTTCAGCCTGGCGGTGCTCAAGGAGAAGGGCCACCCCTTCTACCGCGCCTACTACGCCAACGTGGAACGGGCCGAGGTGGTGGGGGAGCGCTCCGTGCGGTTTGCCTTTTCCCAGGGAGAGAACCGGGAACTCCCCCTCATCGTCGGGCAGATGCCCGTGCTTCCCCGCCACTACTGGGAAGGGCGCGAGTTCGACCGCACCACCCTGGAGCCGCCCCTGGGGAGCGGCCCCTACCGCGTCGCCGCCGTGGATCCGGGGCGCTCCATTACGTACGCCCGGGTGGAGGATTACTGGGGGCGCGACCTACCCGTGAACCGGGGGCGCCACAACTTCGCCCGCATGCGGTTCGACTACTACCGGGACGCCACCGTGGCCCTGGAAGCCTTCAAGGCCGGAGAGTACGACTTCCGCCAGGAGAACGTGGCCCGGGACTGGGCCACCGGGTACGACGTGCCCGCGGCGCGCCAGGGCCTCCTGGTGCGCCAGGAGATCTTCCACGAGCGGCCCACGGGCATGCAGGCCTTCGTGATGAACACCCGCCGCCCCCTCTTCCGGGACCGGCGGGTTCGCCAGGCGCTGGCTTACGCCTTCGACTTCGAGTGGACCAACGCAAACCTCTTCTACGGCCAGTACGCCCGCACCGCGAGTTACTTCTCCAACAGTGAGCTGGCATCGAACGGCATCCCCGGGCCCGAGGAGCTGGCGGTCCTGGAGCCCTTCCGGGGGCGGATTCCCGACGAGGTCTTTACCCGTGCGTACATTCCCCCCGCCACCGACGGCTCGGGGCAGATTCGAGAGAACCTGCGCCAGGCCCTCGCCCTGCTCTCGGAAGCGGGCTGGACCGTGCGCGACAAGAAGCTGCGAAACGACCGGGGCGAGGCCTTCGTCTTCGAGATCCTCCTGAATGCCCCCACTTGGGAGCGCATCAGCCTGCCGTTTGCCAAGAACCTGGAGCGCCTGGGGATCGAGGCGCGGGTGCGCACCGTGGACGCGGCCCAGTACCAGAAGCGCGTGGAGGAGTTCGACTTCGACCTGGTGGTGGACGTGTTCGGCCAGTCCCTCTCGCCCGGCAACGAGCAGCGGGACTTCTGGAGCTCCACCGCGGCGGACGAGCCCGGGAGCCGAAACACCATCGGGGTCAAGGACCCTGTGGTGGACGTCCTGGTGGACCTGGTGATCGCCGCTCCGGACCGGGAGAGCCTGATCGCTCGATCCCGCGCCCTGGACCGGGTGCTCCTTTGGGGTCACTACGTGATCCCCCACTGGCACATCCGCTCCTTCCGGATGGCCTACTGGGACAAGTTCGGAAGGCCCGAGGTCACCCCCAGGTACGCGCTGGGGTTCGACGCCTGGTGGGTGGACCCCGCTCGGGAGGCCGCCCTGAAGGCGCGGGGAGTCAACCTCAAGTCCGTGCCGTAGCGGCGGACCGCCGGCCCCATGCTCGCCTACACCCTACGCCGTATCCTCCTCATGGTGCCGACCCTGTTCGGCATCCTGGTGGTCAACTTCCTGGTGGTCCAGGCGGCGCCCGGCGGGCCGGTGGAGCAGATGATCTCCCGTATCAAGGGCCAGGGCGTGGAAGCCACGGCCCGGGTCAGCGGCGCGGGGCAGGAGGACGTGGCCGTGCGGTCCCAGGCGCCTCCCGGGGCCGGGGAGTCCCCGAGCAAGTACCGGGGCGCCCGGGGGCTGCCCCCCGAGATCATCCGGGAGATCGAGCGCCGGTTCGGGTTCGACCGGCCTGCCCACGAGCGGTTCTGGCGCATGGTGAAGAACTACGCCGTCCTCGATTTCGGCGAGAGCTTCTTCCGGGACCGCCGGGTGGTGGACCTGGTGCTCGACAAGATGCCGGTATCGATCTCGCTGGGGCTGTGGACCACGCTGCTCGTCTACCTGATCTCCATCCCCCTGGGGGTCGCCAAGGCCGTGCGCGACGGCTCCCGGTTCGACGTGTGGTCGAGCACGGTGGTGGTGCTCGGCAATGCGATCCCGGGCTTCCTCTTCGCCATCCTACTGATCGTGCTCTTCGCCGGGGGGCGTTACTTCGACTGGTTCCCCCTGCGGGGCCTCGTCTCCGAGAACTGGCACGAGCTCTCCTGGCCGGCGCGCATCCTCGACTATTTCTGGCACATCACTCTGCCCGTGGTGTCCATGGTGATCGGGGGGTTCGCGGGGCTGACCATGCTCACCAAGAACTCCTTTCTCGAGGAGATCCACAAGCAGTACGTGGTCACTGCCCGGGCCAAGGGCCTCACGGAGCGCCGCGTCCTTTACGGCCACGTGTTCCGAAACGCCATGCTCATCGTCATCGCCGGATTTCCGAGCGCCTTCGTGGGGGCGCTCTTCACCGGTTCGCTCCTCACCGAGATCATCTTCTCCCTGGACGGGCTCGGCCTCCTGGGCTTCGAGGCCGCGGTGAGCCGCGACTACCCGGTCATGTTCGGCACCCTATACTTCTTCACCCTCCTGGGCCTCCTGCTCAACCTGGCCGGAGACCTCACCTACCACCTGGTCGACCCCCGGATCGACTTCGAGAGCCGGGAGACGTGACGCCCGTGCGTCTCACCCCCCTGACCCGCCGCCGCCTCGCCAACTTCCGGCTCAACCGCCGGGGGTACTGGTCGCTGTGGCTCTTCCTGGCGCTCTTCGGGGTGACCCTCTTTGCCGAGCTCGTCGCCAACGACCGGCCCCTCCTGGTCCGCTACGACGGGGCCTTCTACGTGCCGGTCCTGCGCTCCTACCCCGAGACCGAATTCGGGGGGTTCCTGCCCACCGAGGCAGACTACCGGGACCCGGAGGTGGCCGAGCTCATTCGGGAGCGGGGGTGGATGCTCTGGCCGCCCGTGCGCTACCGCTACGACACCATCAACTACGCCTTGAGGGTGCCGGCCCCGGCGCCCCCCTCGCGGGACAACTGGCTCGGCACCGACGACCACGGCCGCGACGTGGTGGCGCGGCTCGTCTACGGCTTTCGCATCTCGGTGCTCTTCGGTCTGACGCTCACGCTCTTGTCCTCAGCCGTGGGGATCGCGGCCGGGGCCGTGCAGGGGTACTTCGGGGGGGCGGTAGACCTCTTCTTCCAGCGCTTCATCGAGGTGTGGCAGGGGCTGCCGATCCTCTACCTCCTCATCATCCTCGCGAGCGTGGTGGAGCCGAGTTTCTGGTGGCTGCTCGGGCTCATGCTGCTGTTCAGCTGGATGGGGCTCGTGGGGGTTGTGCGGGCCGAGTTCCTCCGGGTGCGAAACTTCGACTACGTGCGGGCGGCCCGCGCGCTCGGGGTGAGCGACGCCGTCATCATGTTCCGCCACATCCTGCCCAACGCCATGGTGGCGACCCTCACCTTTCTCCCCTTCATCCTCAACGGCTCCATCACCACGCTCACGGCGCTGGACTTCCTGGGCTTCGGCCTGCCTCCCGGCTCCGCGTCCCTGGGGGAGCTGCTCAACCAGGGGAAGTCCAACCTCCACGCCCCCTGGCTCGGCATCACGGCGTTTGCCGTGCTGGCCGTGATGCTCAGCCTCCTGATCTTCAT